>CALBEE010000240.1 GCA_937927575.1 uncultured Saprospiraceae bacterium
CGGGAACAGTTACGTCACCATTTAATGCTGGACCAAATGCTACTCTTGGATCAAGTCCACCATTAGGTTCTCTACTAATTCCACCCATATTTGGATCTGCGATCACACTACCATTATCAGTCAGGTGTGCAATTAATAAATTATCATCTCCACCGTCTGTAGTAACGATATCTGCAAATGTATTACCCGCACCAAAGTCGTGGAATACATTGCTAATAAACTCAAGATCACCATCTACAAATCTTTGGTAAGAATCTTGTGCCGCATCATTATCAATTACAATTGCACTTCTTGCAAATCCTGTCATTACTGAATTATAGACTTTAGCTGCAGCGTCATCTCTAATTCGCAGAGCATCATTATTATCTTCATTGTTAGAAGAATCTCCACCACCAATAAACGTAGCATTAGCGATGATAGGTGTCACCTGAGGAGAAAGATCAGCTGCTTCACTACCATCCCACTCTCCTGCTCTATTAGATTCAGCATCTTGTAATGAAAACCAATATTGTCCATTTCCATCCCAAGATTGATCATAATCAAAACTATCATCTCCACAGAATGCTACAGAGGCGTGCTTTACATTTACCGCACCACCGAAAAATTCGATACCATCATCCAAATTAGCGAATACTTCTACATAATCAATCTCAGTACCTGAACCTACTCCTGCCAATGTCAAACCATTGATCTCATTATTAGCTTCTAACTTCGCTCCACCATGTCTGATAGAAACGTATCTCAGCACACCTGAATTTTCAGAATTATCATTTCCTCCGTATTCAGCTCTACCCTCTGTCGATGGAATGCCTTCTACGTTTTGTACTCCGCCATCTACACCTACAATACCATTACCAAGGATAATTAATCCTCCCCAAAGCCCTTTATCGTCTTTGGTTAGATCATCATTATTATCTAACTCCATATCAAATTCTGAAGTAAAGATGATTGGGCTACTTGCTGTACCCGCAGCTTGTATTTGACCTCCCTTAGAGATAATCAAAGCAGAAGCTGCATCTCCTGTACTTGGAGTAGATATACCTCTAATTACTGTCCCTGGCTGAATCGTAATACAAGCTCCAGCTTCCACAAATACATAACCATCTAAGAAGTACTCATTATTGGCAGTAAGTTCAAGCTTTTCTCCAGCATTGATAGAAGCGTCAGTAATCGTAATCGTCTCTGAAGTAACAGGGCTCACTAAATCACCAAAGAATCCATTATCGGCTAATGCAGTCCAGTTATTCGCCCAGTTGTCATCATTACCAAATGCACCTCTGTATGGAACGTTGGTAAAGAAGCTACCTGATAATAAAAACGCACCACCTAGCGCTGGCGAGCCATTATTTAATCTCGGATCTAATCCTCCATCATTGATTCTTGAGATACCACCAAGAGATGGATCTACCATAGCACCAGTACCTGCATTAAGCTGACTAATGAGTATATTATCATCACCACCATCAGTAGTAATAATCTCAGCGAAGGTTGACCCTGCACCAAAATCATGGAAAATATTATTTACAAATTCTATATCTCCATCTACTAACCTCTGATATGAATCTTGATCCGCATCATTATCAATGACAATTGCATTTCTGGCAAATCCAGTGAATACAGAATTATACACTTTTGCTGCACCATCATCTCTGATACGTAAAGCATCGTTATTATCTTCATTATTAGATACATCTCCACCACCGATAAAAGTAGCGTTCGCTATGATTGGAGTAACTTGAGGAGAAAGATCTGCAGCTTCACTTCCATCCCACTCTCCAGCTCTATTAGATTCAGCGTCTTGTAAAGAGAACCAAAACTGACCTTGTCCATCCCATGATTGATCGTAATCAAAGCTATCATCTCCACAGAATGAGACTGCAGCATGCTTTACACTTACCGCTCCACCAAAAAACTCGATTCCATCATCGAGATTAGCATAAACTTCAACGAAATCTATACTAGTACCTGACCCTACACCAGCAAGTGTCAATCCATTGATCTCATTATTCGCTTCTAATTTAGCTCCACCATGTCTTATTGATACATATCTGAGGCTTCCTGAATTATCCGCGTTATTAGTACCGCCATACTCAGCTCTACCCTCTGTAGACGGAATACCTTCTACATTTTGCACATTACCATCTACACCAACGATACCATTTCCTAGGATAATTAATCCTCCCCAAAGCCCTTTGTCGTCAGCAGTAATATCTTCTGAAGTGTTAAGATCATCAAATTCAGAAGTAAAGATTATTGGTTGAGATGCCGATCCAATGGCATTGATCATTGCTCCTTTCGGTACGATTAAAGCAGAAGCCGCATCGCCAGTACTCGGAGTTGATATTCCCTTAATTACCGTTCCTGCCTCGATATTTAATATTTCGCCTTGAGGCACGAAAACGTATCCGTCTATTAAATACTCTGTATTACTATTCCAGCTAAGATTACTTCCGATATTGGCATCAGTAATAGTTACTTGAGCTGATAGCATTGAACTAATAAAAATAAAAAGTAGAGCTAATCTCATGTTTGTCTAAGTTTGATTTTGGTTTAATTGATTGAATTCTCACCGTTTTACGTTGACAAAAATAGGATTGACATATGTTCTCTATGTTTAATATGGATTAATTATGAGTTAAGGCAAATGGCAAATTCTTAACATTCAGCTAACTTTAAAAATTAAGATATATCCAGTGGCTCATGATGAGATCCTATTCTCAAATACATTAATAGATATAATGATATGTCCTAAAAAAAATAGTTCTTTGGTATTAGAAGCAACTAAATAATTCGATAACTCAACATGGCATCTAAATTTGCATTGACACGAAAGGCCAAATATTGGTTTTATAAGTTAGGTATGCATCGTATACTTCCTAGCCAAAAACTCAATTTTGTTGCTCATGCTGCTAAGGTATCGAAATGGATTTCTGAGCACAGAGATCTTGAAATGACTGATTTCCCAACTTCTACATTCGATTACAATAAGAGATTTGAACTCTATTCGCATGTCATTGAAAATCATGTTAAAGGAGATACGATAGACTATTTCGAATTTGGCGTTTCGAAAGGGGTTTCATTTAGATGGTGGATGAAGCAACATACTAATTCATTATCTAGATTTTTTGGATTTGACACCTTTACTGGATTGCCAGAAGATTGGGGACCACTTAAAGCAGGATCCATGTCTAATGGCAATGCACCACCGGAAATAGAAGGTGATCGACATGCCTTCTATCAAGGTATTTTCCAAGATACATTATTCAAATTTCTTAAGACCTATAAGTCAGATCGTAGGTTAGTATTATTAATGGATGCAGATTTATATTCATCTACCCTTTTTGTTTTGACTACTATGTCGAGATATCTCAAAAGTGGTGATATCATAATATTTGACGAATTTAATGTACCTCTTCACGAATTTAAAGCCTTTCATGAATGGAGCACTACTTTCTATATTGACTACAAAGTGATAGCTGAAGTCAACAATTATTACTGTGTGGCCATTATGATTAAATAAATTCATCTTAAAGCGTCAAGATGTATGCAAGCAAGCATTAGTATTATCATATCTTATTACAAAGCTTTAGACAATCTTAGATTAATTCTAAAAAGCCTCAATACACAAAGTAGTCGAGATTTTGAGGTCATTGTATCTGAAGATGATACTAATCAAGAAACCATAGATTTTTTAGAGAATGACAGATCCAAATACCATTTTCCAATTCAGCATAATTATCAAAGTGAAGACTTAGGATTTAGAAAAAATATGATGCTTAATAGAGCGATCATGAGTGCAAAATCAGAATTACTTGTCTTCATAGATGGAGATTGTATTCCTCACAAGCATTTTGCTAAAGAGTATATCAAATTAAAAAATGCGGACCATATGCTCGTTGGGAGAAGAGTGATGCTAGGTAAAAAAATAAGTCAGAAAGTTAAAAAAGACATGTCTCTTTCACATCTCAAAATTACTTCTCTTTTAGTTTCTGATTCAAAAAAAATCAAAGATGGAATATATTCTCCACACATCACACTCACTAACAAAACGAGAGGGCTAGTAGGTTGTAATTGGGGCATAAAAAAATCACATTTGATCGCAGTCAACGGATACGATGAAGACTATATCACTGCAGGAGTAGGAGAAGATAATGATATAGAATGGAGATTAGAAAAATATGGTATTCAGAAAAAAAGCATGAAAAATAAAGCTATAGTCTATCATCTACATCATGAGGCGACATATACGGAAGATGTAATCTTTGCCAATATGAAAATATGGAAAACGAAACAGAAAGAAGGCCATATTAAATGCTTAAATGGAATACAAAAATTAAACGAAGAATCAATCACCGAAAATGAGTGAGAATACAAAGCCTTCAGTAGTAATGCTTGGTGCAACTGGAGCAGTAGGCGGCGCTACCTTAAAAGAATTACTAAAATCAAATACCACTAGTAAAATCACTTTACTTGGTCGCAGAGAGGTAGAAGGCATTAATACAAAAAGTGTATCCCAATACAAAGCCAATATTTTTGAACCTACTACTTACGAGGAGTATATATTGAATCAAAATGTTGCGATATGTACTCTAGGTGTGGGAGAACCTTCAAAAATCAGCAAAGAAGAATTTATAAGGATTGATAAAAATGCCGTTGTAGATTTTGCAAAAGTTTGTAAAAGCAAAGGCATAGAACATTTTCAATTATTATCTTCTGTAGGCATTAATTCCAAATCATCGAATTTCTTTCTAAGAACAAAAGGAGAGCTGGTAGAAGAGTTAGAAAAATTAAATTTTCAAAGACTAAGTATCTTTCAACCTTCTATGATTATTACCCCATCCAATAGGTATGGTTTCAGTCAAGCATTAGTACTTACTTTTTGGCCAATTATTGACACCGCATTCATTGGTTCTTTAAAAAAATACAAAGGCATTAAGGTGGAGGAATTAGGTAGTGCAATCGCTGCAAATATCTTGAAAGACAAAAAAGGGGTCGAATTTCTTTCATGGAAAGACTTTCAAAATCTCTTATATTATTCTAATTAACTTCTAAATGCAAAAGCATTCCCCATTTCTGAGGAATGCTATGTTGCCTATTCAAAACCTATGAATATGAAAAAACTAATCGCTCGTATTACTCTTATAAAACGAGTCAATTAATGCCCTATCTTACTACGGTCACATCACCAGAGAATGTTCTGATACTGCCGTCTATTATGTTTGCTGTTATCATATATACATACACTCCAGGATTTACTTTTTCTCCTTGATATGTTCCATCCCAACCCATATAAGCCTCGGATGTAAATTGTGCAGTTGCTGTATATATATGTTCCCCCCATCTATCAAAGATGAGTACTTCTTGAATTCCAACTATTCCTTCATTATACTTGAATAAAAACTCGTCATTAGATCCATCTGCATTTGGACTAAATACATTGGGTACATAAATCTCTACATTCAGAACCACTCTGATCAGTATTTCATCTATCACATCACAACCATTGCTATCAGACCCAGACAAGAATATTCTAGTATCGACAAGTGGTTTATAATCTGTTAGTTCTCTATCAAATCCTAATTGATTTCCATTCTCATCGTACCACACTAGATCAGTAAGATCATCGGCTATGAATTCTGGAATGACATCCACCGTTTCACCAAGGTCGATTTCCATATCTTCACCTAGCTCTAATAAATCTTCAGGTGTATTGATAAATAGATCAATAGTAACAATACTATCGCATCCCATTGGATTACTGAATCTTACTTCGTATACATCTGTGGAATCTGCTTGTAAACCATAATCGGTAAATACTTCACCCTCGCACAATGTAATTACTGCTTCTCTTCTCAATAATGGATTTACGATCACTTCGACTGTAATCGTACTATCACAACCTGCAGCGTTTTCAATCACTACATCATATGATCCAGCTTCTTCTGTTTCAATGTTAAAATATGAGAAAGTTTCTCCTTCACAAATTTCTTCAGTGAAGGCAAAAGTGCTCGATTCATTGACTTCTAGATTTACCGTAACTATACTATCACAACCAACAGCATTTACTAAAATGGCTTCATATGTACCTGCAATATCAGTATCTAGATCTCCATACTGGAATGATTCTCCCTCACAGATAGATTCATTTATGGTAGCGTACGTTTCATCTAATACAGTAAGATCTATATTGATAATAGTATCACAACCAAAATCATCAGTAATTACAATATCATACATTCCTTCTACACTATATTCAGTATCTCTAATTGTCAATATTTCACCATTACATATGGATTCAACATAGTTCACTATAACCGTATCATTTACGGTAAGATCAACAGTAATAATACTATCACAACCCACTGAATTAGTAAGAGTGTGCGTATAGATTCCTGACTCAGTAGCGTTGATATCATAAAGTAAGAAAGTACTTCCTTCGCAGATATACTCAGTGAGAGTTGTACCTGTACTCAATAGCATTTCAAGATTTACGATTACCGTACTATCACAACCATTAGCCGCTTCGAATACTGTTTCGTATTGACCTGGCTGATCCGTTGTAATATCAAAATAGACAAATGTCTCATTCTCACAGAAAGTCATATTCACTACCTCCTCTATAGGATCGTCTACCGTAAGTAAGACTGTTACCAAACTATCACATCCTTCATTAGTAGAGAGTGTTGTATTATATGAACCGGTTTCAGTAGCCGTAATATCGTAAAATGTAAATGTAGCACCTGCACAAATACTTGTATCAATCTGAGAAGAGATTGGATCCAAGACGGTTAAGTTTACCGTTAATACACTATCACAACCATCTGTTGCTTCGAGTATAGTTTCGTAAGCTCCAGTAGTAGAAGCTGTAATATCAAAAAGTTCTAAAGTAGAACCTGCACAAATAGAAGTATCCATACTTCCAGTGACTGGTTCTAAAATTGAAAGGTTAACTGTCAATAGAGTATCACAATCTCCACCACCCGAAATCAATGTTGTATAGGCTCCGGCAGTAGATTCGCTAATATCTAGATAAGTATATGTTTCTCCTTGACAAATTGCGGCATCTATACTTACTGGTATCTCTGGCTCCACAGTTAAATTTACGGTCACTGTACTATCGCAACCAAATACATTATCTAAGACAGTCGTGTAGACTCCCGTGGTGGTTGCAGATATATCATTAAGTACATAAGTCTGTCCTGAACATACAGCTGCACTAATAGTAGCTTCAGACGGATTAGCATCATCAATTATAATAGTAGCGTTGTAAGAACATCCATTATCGTAGAATCCATCCCAGTTAAATTCACCAGGCGTACATAATGTATAACCATCTACTTCATGACATTCGCCAGGACAAATATAGACTGTTCCATAATTTACAAATTCCTGTTCTGGTATGAACATGCAATGTTCTTCAGTTGCATAACAACCTGACGAAGTGGTAACTATACATACGTAACAACCTTCTGCATCAAATTGATTTAGTCTAAGTACTCCTAGAGTCTCACCTATAATTGCTACACCTTCATAATACCATTGGTAACTAATTGCATTGGCCTCGGTGGCTATCAGTTTAAGTGTTCCATTACATACAGAACCTGTCACACCCACTAACGGCATCACTTGGCCACAGTCACACTCATCATCATTGAGGTCGACTAGGCCATCGGCATCATCATCGATGCCATTGTCGCATATCTCTTGACCAGCAACTCCCAAGGCAACAGAGAGCAAGAAGGTCATGAAATAAAATTTTAAATTAAACATATTCGTTTTTTCAATATTCAATAAGGGTACTTTAAATAGGGGTTCTTCAGGTCAGAGACACCCTTAGAGTATCACACCCCTATGAATATTGATCGATTCTAACTTATTTTTTGGGGAATGTAAACTAACTTACATTTAAAGCGCCATTGGTATATAAATACCTCCTATTGAAAATCAGGAAACATTTTTTGCTGAAGAATGGAGAAAAATAATAGTAAACTTCTGGCATTTAGAAGGTGTAATTGAGATAAAACACACCCTCCTAAAAGCTCTTACTTGATCAAACCACCTCGCTCATTATAAGGCAAAATGTATCAATTATGAGTGTCTAAAACTAATGCGCAGGTTTTAGTAATATTTACTTTTTGGAGTATTTTTTGACATGATGATGTCGCTCTCTTTTGACATTTTGTAAAGAGAGCATATGAGCGTCTAAATATTGATTGTATCGCGCAGTATGAATAGGATTGTTTTCGTCAAAAGTATCGCTATACATATCTGCAGCTATTCTCTGACGAAGTGCTTCATACACAGAAACTGCACAAGCCACAGATATATTTAGACTCTTAGTAATACCCATCTGGGGAATAATATAATTGCCATCACAATAGGCCAAAGTCTCTGGCGTAACTCCCGCATGTTCATTACCAAAAAGTAAAGCAATTGATTCTGTCATTTCTATATCATGCATTCCAATACTCTTTTCACCTAGATGAGTAGCCCAGACTTTTTCATATTTAGATTTTACTACTTTAAAGCACTCTTCTCGATCATCAAAAAGATTGACTTCGATATACTTCCATGCACCTGAGCTTGTAGTTTTTCCGATTTTAAAATCCTTAAGCTTCATATTATCATGCGTGTACAAGATGTATATCTCTTGGATACCTGCGGAATCACAAGATCTTAAGACAGCACCTACATTGTGAGGATCGTGTACATTCTCTAAAATCACAGTGAGACCTGATTGGCGCCTTGCAGCTAAGGCTTCGTAATTTTTTTTGCGGTGCTCTGTAATACTAGATGACATAGATGTTTATTAAGTCAACTGATTAACTGTACTTAATTTCTTGAGAGGGGTTATTATATCTTTTATATGCATTATAGATTGTGTACAATAAACAAACAACACCTAAAATAGTAACCCATAACGGACCAATAGATTCTATTGTATCTGTCATTAACTGTGCAATCCCTCTTCTTCTGCCTGTTGCGACATAATGCTCACCATTCTGAGCATCTATTGCCATTCCTCTTGCAATCACTGTAAATCCGCCAACTAACACTATCCAGAATAGATTAAATAGAAGCGGTTTAATTTTCTTCTCCTCTACTACTTCAGGATTGAAACCTTTTAGTGACGCCAATTCCTTAACAAGACCTTCTCTTAATTCACTATTTTTGATTCCTACACCTTCTTTTTTATTCTTACCTTTTTTATCATGTATGATAGTCAATCCTTCTTCAGATTCATTATACTCAATGGCTTTTACTGCATCAATATCTATCGTTTTTAAGGTCTCTAAAAGTCCAGGTTTTAATGCTGCACTCTCTAGAGATTCAAAAGTTTTATGTCCTTTCGAACTAAAGATTAGTTGCTCATCATTAAAACCGAATACTTTTCTGTTTTCTTCGTC
>CALBEE010000241.1 GCA_937927575.1 uncultured Saprospiraceae bacterium
TTTCATCTGAATTATCATACCGAAATGATACATTATCAAACCGGATTTCACCTTCAAACGAGATTGAGGGTAAAGGCTTCTGGGGATCCACAATAGGATTCGGAGTATTCAATAGACCATCTACTCGATCAACAGCAGCTAATCCTTTTTGAATATTATAATAAGCAGAAGAAAAAGATTTCGCTGGTTCGATTACCTGAAAAAAAGCAAATATGAAAGCGAAAAATAGTTCTGGACTCAATGTATTCTCAAATACTAAGGCTGAGCCATACCAAAGAAGTGCAGATACTACCACAATACCTAAAAACTCAGACAATGGTGAAGAAAGGTCTCTTCTCCAAAGTAATCGAGTCAGTATATTTTTATAATCTGCGTTATCTTCTTCTAGTTTAGCACCTTGATACGCTTGTGCATTAAAGCCTTTGATAATTCTTAGTCCACCTAATGTTTCTTCTAGGATACTGCTTATTCTTCCAAGTCGTATCTGTACTTCAGAGCTTGATCGCTTCAATGTCTTAGAAATACCGCCAATAATAAAGGCGGTAAAAACAATCAAGACTAAGACAAAAAGAGTAAGACTGGGACTAGTCAATATCATGAAAGTTAAACTTCCTATTATGATTAGTGGCGCTTTGAAAATGGCCTCAATTGTATTTAATATACTCCATTCAATCTCCTGTACATCCGATGTCATTCTATTCATTAAATCACCTTTCTTCTCTTTACTGTAGAATGAAAGAGGGAGGTCTATATACTTTTCAAAAATCTGCTTCCTAAGATCATAAATAATCCCATTCCGTACTGGTGCCATAAAAAATAAAGCCAAGTACCTAAAAAGATTTTTAAGAAAAAATATAATCAAGATGGCTATAATTACGATCAACAAGGCTTTTTGAGGAGAGTAATTAATTACTAATTGTGAGAAAAAATAATCCAGATTATCAGGAAGATTTTTAAAAAAACTTTCGCTCGGCTTAGGTACTTCTACCACTTCCTGGCTAAATAAAATATCGAAAAAAGGAGCTATCATAGGTATACTTACTACAGTAAATATGGCCATCAAGATATTCGATATTATCGCAAGAATTACATTCTTTTTATATCCTTTAAGTCTTGACATTAATCGCCAAAAACCAGAATTATTAGAAGATGTATTTTGCTGTTTAGGCATGAATTAGAATTCCTTTAATAGAAAAGACTTCGGTCCTCCCCTAACCTACATAAACTACTTGGCTCGAGTATGCTTGGTAGCAGCACTCGAGCCAATGTAATGTGTCAAAAATATTTTCGCCATTTAGAATCTCATAATTCTAAAATCTCGATTATTACTTTCCTTTTTTGGGTTCTCCGATATCAAAAGAATCCATAAAACCTGTATTGAAATTTCCAGATCTAAAATCAGGATCTTTCATCAATGCTTGATGGAATGGTACGGTAGTCTTGATCCCTTCTACGATAAACTCATCCAAAGCCCTTTGCATCTTTTTGATACATTCCTCCCTAGTTTGGGCTTTACAAATCAACTTTGCGATCATCGAATCATAATAAGGTGGCACTGAGTATCCAGCATATACATGCGTATCTACTCGTACACCATGTCCTTTAGCGCTATGAAATGAAGTTATATTTCCAGGACTAGGTCTGAAGTCATTATACGGATCCTCCGCATTGATACGACATTCTATCGCGTGCATCTGAGGAATATAATTTTTAGTCCCAATTTTCTCACCTGCTGCCACTTTAATTTGCTCTTTGATAAGATCATGATCGATCACTTCTTCAGTAACAGGATGCTCTACTTGGATACGAGTATTCATTTCCATGAAATAGAATTTCTTGTATTTATCTACTAAAAATTCTACCGTTCCTACTCCTTCATAATTGATTGAAGCTCCAGCTTTAATGGCTGCTTCACCCATTTCTTTTCTTAATGCTTTCGTCATAAATGGTGAAGGTGCTTCTTCTACTAACTTTTGATGACGTCTCTGTATAGAACAATCTCTTTCTGAAAGGTGAATCACAGTACCATGTTGATCTCCTATCACCTGAAATTCAATATGTCTTGGTTCTACTACGAATTTTTCCATGTAGATACCATCGTTTCCAAATGAAGCCTTAGCCTCATTTTTACACATATTCCATTGATTCTCAAAATCTTCCTCTTCCCAGACGATACGCATTCCTTTACCACCACCTCCAGCAGTAGCTTTTAAGATAATTGGATAGCCGATTTCTTTGGCTCCTTTCTTTCCAGCGGCTACATCTTTTACTAAGCCATCTGACCCTGGCACTACAGGTACACCCGCAGCGATCATCGTTTCTTTTGCGGTTACTTTATCTCCCATTTTACGAATCATCTCCGCACTTGGACCAATAAACTTAACTCCATACTCTTCACAAAGCTCCGCGAAATCTGCATTTTCGGCTAAGAATCCGTATCCTGGATGTATCGCATCTGCATTTGTGATTTCTACAGCTGCCATTATTTTGGGTATACTCAAATAAGACTCTGTCGATGATGGTGGTCCTATACATACCGCCTCATCGGCAAATCTCACATGTAGACTTTCTTTATCTGCAGTAGAATATACTGCTACCGTTTTAATACCCATCTCTTTACATGTACGTATGATACGTAATGCAATCTCTCCTCTATTTGCTATTAGGATTTTACTAAACATAATTGCCTTATTATCCGAAAGTCGCAATAGAAATTAACCCATTGCAAAATTCATCTATTGATAAAATAAGCCTAGAGAATTAGGCGTTTGGATCTACTAGATATAATACTTGATCATATTCAACTGGTTTCGCTTCTTCTATGAGGACCTTTACGATCTTACCAGATACTTCACTCTCTATTTCGTTGAATAATTTCATCGCTTCCACTATACATACCACATCTCCAGCAGATACGCTATCACCTACTTTTACGTAAGGCGGCTTATCTGGAGAAGGTGATCTATAGAATGTACCTACAATAGGTGATCTAATCTCTAATAAATTACCTGTTGATTCAGCAGGTGCTGCCTCCGTAGCTGCTGGTTTTTCAGCCACTGGAGCTGGAGCCGCAGGTGCTGCTGGCGCTGCCATCGGTGCCGCAGGTGCTGCCATAGATACGATCTGAGGCGCAGGTACATGACCTGGCTTATACTCTGATCTAACTGTCATTGAGAAGTCTCCCTCTGCCATCTTAAACTCAGCGAAGTCAAGTTTTTTGATCAGCCTGAGTAACTCGTTTAGTTGTTTTGGATCCATTTTGGTAGTCTTTTCTTTTTATATCTTATTGAGTTATTCAATCATAAGAATAACCTAATTATGATTTTACACGCTCTAGGTAAGATCCTGTCCGTGTATCGATTTTTATATTATCACCTTCATTTATAAAAATGGGTACTTTAATCTCAGCTCCAGTCTCTACGGTAGCTGGCTTAGTTACATTAGTAGCCGTATCACCTCTTACTCCTGGCTCAGTATATGTAACCTTCAAAACGATGTGCTGTGGCATTTCCAATGTTAAAGGAATTTCGTTTTCACTATCAAATAAGATATCCACATCCGAACTTTCTTTTAATAATTCCGGTCTATCGATCATCTTCTTCTCCAGATTTACCTGTTCGTAGGTCTCATTATTCATAAAATGATATCCCATATCATCATTATAGAGATACTGATACTTACGGTTTTCAACTCTTACGATATCAATCTTGTGTCCTGATGGAAAAGTATTATCTAATACCTTACCTGTAGTCAAACTTTTCATCTTGGTACGCACAAATGCAGGCCCTTTACCCGGCTTAACGTGCAAAAACTCGACAATCTTGAATATGTCATGATTATATCTGAAACAAAGACCGTTCTTAATATCTGTAGTAGAACCCATTAATTTTCTTGTTTTTAAAAAGTGTGTATAGTACTATCTCTATCGAGCTAGCCATCGCAAAAATAAAATAATAATGACGGCATACCCTACGATATATATTAATTAAAACCCGTCTTTACTAGTGTTTGGCATTTATCGCCTTATCTACTAACCATTATACGCCCATTTTAGATACGTAGTTCCCCAAGTAAATCCACCACCAAAAGCGGTGAGTAACAAATTATCACCCTTCTTAAGTTGTGACTCATAATCTCTGATCGCTAATGGTATGGTTGCCGAAGTAGTATTGCCATACATCGCAATATTATTCATAACTCTCTCTGCAGGGAAATCAAACATATTTCCTACAAATTCTATAATTCTAAGATTCGCTTGGTGCGGTACTACCCAATTAATATCATCTCGCAATAATCCATTTCGCTCTATAACCTCTTTCATAGTATCTACCATACCGCTTACAGCATGTTTAAATACCGTTCTTCCTTCCTGATAAGCAAAGTGTTGTCTCGCAGTTACCGTCTCAATTGTAGCTGGATTTAATGATCCTCCAGCTTTCATATGTAAATATTGTCTTCCTGAACCATCCGCTTTTAATAAACTATCGTAGATCCCACTTTCATCTTCGCTTGGCTCCAACATTACAGCCCCAGCTCCATCACCAAAAATCACACAAGTCGTACGATCCTCGTAGTCCACGATACTGGACATCATATCCGCACCTACCACTATTACTTTTTTGTGAGTACCCGTTTCTATAAATTTACTAGCCATGGTAAGTGAGTATAAAAACCCAGAACAAGCAGCATTAACATCAAATCCATAAGCATTCTTAATACCTACCTTATCACATATTGTATTGGCTGTATCAGGAAAGATCATGTCTCCTGTTACTGTTGCACATATAAGTAATTCTACATCAGCAGGGTCTGTATTCGTTTTTTCAAGTAAAACCTTAACCGCCTCTGCTCCCATATCGCTTGTCGCCTTACCTGGTTCTTTGAGTATATGTCTTTGCTTGATACCCGTTCGAGACACAATCCACTCATCATTGGTGTCTACCATTTTTTCCAAATCTGCATTGGTCAGTACCGTTTCTGGCGTATATCCTGCAATTCCCGTTATCGCCGCCCTTCTTGTCTCCATGATTTTTTGGTTTTGTTTTTAATACAGATATTAAGTACGTCTTAAGAGCTAGAATTAATTATCAGCTGTAAAATACGATCGGTGAAGTTAATATTTGGTACTGAGTAGGCAAGAACAATTTCGGTTTATTTCTACTCAAAAATATTGAATTTGACTTTTGATTACTATGACCCTTACCCTTTAGGTTTGAATGAATTTTTATCTCAATTAAAAATTATAGATAAAAATTTAGAAAATACATTAAACAAAAAAATCAACTATAACTAGATTAACATCAATTGATTATAAAATAATAAAATTATGATTGGACTATGATTTCTACCATAAATGGATAAATCTAAGCATTGCTTGGTATGCATTTTGCATAAGGTAATCACATCAGAGTCATCTGATTAAATATGAATAAAAATTTTAATACGTGTCTCTTTGTCTAATGTAGTTTACGCCTCATTAGAAAAAGATCTTCAATGATTGATTTTCGTATAAGCAAGTTTCCAAGATTATGCTTTTAGATCATCATTTTTTGGAGTACTGACTGTATTGCCAACCAATAAATTGTAAGGATATGAATTCCAATCTAAAAACCGCAAAAAATGCAGTAGTCTTGATACTACTACTATTTACATCTTTTTCAGCTGCTATTGCTGCTGGAGGAGAAAGAGATGTCAATTTCATTAATTCTGATTTAGAATCTGCCAAACAACGGGCAAGTGCCGAAGGGAAACTAGTCTTTGTGGATTTCTACGCAAGATGGTGTACGCCATGCAAATGGATGGACCAAACTACATTCAAAGACAAAAACGTAGTAGAACTGCTAAATGATAATTTCATCGCCGTCAAAATGAATATCGATGAAACCGAAGGATTTGAAATGAAAAAACGGTATGAAGTGCAATACTTACCTACCATTTTGATCTTCAATAGTACTGGTCAGGTAATAGACCGTATAGAAGAGACATTGACCTCGGCAGATCTTATACAATTGCTCCACCGTCATAACTCTGTCGATAATAAGCGAGTAATCGTAAATGGCATGAACGCTTCTCCAACTCAAAAACAGCGAACGTACGAAGCTGAAGATGATAGTTTTTCTATGACCTCTGCTGAATACAATAATTACAAAGACACCAAAAAATCTGTTTACAGAGTGCAAACTGGGGTCTACCAAGAATACGCAGGCGCTGCAAAGATGGTTGCTCATTTAAGAGAGACATTTTTAGAAGATATCGTAGTAATCAATGATTATCGCGGAGAGAAAGTACTTTTCAAAGTAATGCTTGGACAGTTTAGTACTTTGGAAGAGGCAGAAAGCTTCAGAAAAATCCTAAGTAGAGAATTTGATATTGAAGGAATTGTGAATTAACTAAATTTCGTCAGCATGCCAAAGTGTTGAATATTAAAAAGCAGAATCAACTTTATTTATAGGGCAGCCCTCTGGGTTTGCCCTATTTTTTTCCATTATTCCTATTTAAAGAAGTAGTATCTCAACACATACAATACCCTATCTTTGCACTCATTATTGATCGCTCAATCCACGCACCAGACAAAACATGAAGACCTTAATCAAAAACATAAAAAACTTAATAGGAATTATAGAAGAGTCTCAAGCTTATAAAAAAGGTAAGGCTCTCTCTGAAGTTAGCTTTTTAGAGCATAGTTACATACTCATCGATGGAGAAAAAATATCTGATTATGGACCCATGTCAGAATGTCCCAATAATGCGGATCAGGTAATAGATGCGAGTAATAAGCTTGTACTTCCTGCTTGGTGTGATAGCCATACGCACATCGTATTTGCGGCCAGTAGAGAAAAGGAATTTGAGATGAAAATAAAAGGAATGTCTTATGAAGAAATAGCTGCAGCTGGTGGAGGTATATTGAATTCTGCTCGTAAGCTTAAGGACTGTTCAGAAGATACACTTTATGATATGGCCAAAGCTCGATTAGAAGAAGTTACTAAATTCGGTACTGGAGCTATTGAAATAAAATCCGGCTATGGACTCTCTGTGGAGAGCGAGCTCAAAATGCTACGTGTAATTAGAAGATTGGCCGCTAATAGCCCAGTATCTATAAAAGCTAGCTTCTTAGGTGCTCATGCCATTCCTACTGAGTATAAAGAGAAAAGAGAAGCATATATTGATCTAATCATCAACGAAATGCTACCGCAAATAGCTGAAGAGAAACTGGCTGATTATTGTGATGTCTTTTGTGAAAAAGGATTCTTCACAGTAGAGGAAACAGATAGAATACTCAAAGCTGCAGCAAGCTATGGCATTCCTCCTAAAATCCATGCTAATCAATTGTCATGTACGGGAGCTGTACAGGTCGGTATAGCTAATAATGCTATTTCCGTAGACCACCTTGAAATGATGGGTCAAGCTGAAATAGATGCTTTATTGAACAGCGACACCATTCCCACAGTACTACCCTCTTGCTCCTATTATATAAATATTCCATATGCTCCAGCAAGAAAAATGATAGATGCAGGACTGGGAATTACAATTGCTACCGACTTTAATCCTGGTTCTTCACCATCTGGTAATATCCCTTTCTTACTTTCTTTGGCTTGTACTAAAATGAAGTTGACTCCAGAAGAAGCCTTCAATGCCGTAACGATAAATGGCGCATATGCTATGCAACTCGAAGATCAATTAGGAAGTATCACTAAAGGTAAATTGGCCAATCTGATCATTACCAAAAACATCCCTAGTCTGACTTACATTCCCTATATGTTTGGCTCTAATCACATAGACAAAGTACTTATTAGAGGAAAAGTGATTTAATTCAATATGTATTGCAGCAAATGCCTCACTAAAGCAATCTTATAATCAGACTTAAGGAGGAACTCATGATTGTAAAATCTTAAGTTACTTGTGCAGCCTCTTAACTACAATATGGTCAACAAAGGACACGTTTGTTAAAGTGTTATACAAATGGGTCCAACACATATAGAAAACCATATATATATTTTACCTTTGCGGCCTGTTGAAAACGAGTGTCTTTATTCCTGTAAATACTAATTTAGATACCGTTAGAGTGAATATAGCAAAAGCCTAAACGGGCTTAGAAATAAAAATATGAACAATCCACTTTTGTATATAAATATCAAGTCGATATTACTATCTGTATGCTTGCTTACAGGGCTCTCGACGAATATCTTGGCCACTGCAATAGTAGATGGTTTTGACCCAATTGTATTTAATATAGGCAATGTATCAGGAGAAGTTGGTGATACGGTTTGTGTTGATGTATCGGTCGAAGATTTTATTAGAGTAGAATCATTCTCTTACGGAATTAATTACAATAGTAATCTTCTCACTATAATTCCTGTTGATGTGAGTGATTCTCCATTGCCACAAAGTGACTTTTTTTTTAATACAACAGTAAATAATGGAGCCATACAAGCCCTATGGTTCGACCCAAATCTATTAGATGGTGATGGTTTTACAGTTGCCGATGGAACAGTTATTTATAGCTTATGTTTTCGAATCACAGGTACTTGTGGTCTAGGAAGTACTGTTAGTATATCCTCTTTTCCCCTCGAAACAGAAATCACTCAAGCGGTAGGTGGTGGAATTTCATGTACCGTTGAAACACTTATTGTAAATGAGGGATCTGTAAACATTATTTGTCCGGAAATGACAATTAATGCTTTTAAATGTGATGCATCCTCTTCTAATGATGATGGTACTATATCGTTCTATATTGCTGGTGGATCAGGTGATTATGACTACGAAGTCAATCCTGGAGGAATTGAAGGTACTGTAGGCGAATCTGAATGGGTAGAGCTAAGCGGACTAGCTAGCTCAAATTATACTATTACTGCCACTGACAATAGTACCGGCGAAGTTATTGAGAGCAACCTATTTTTATCAGACATCGGTTCTATTAACCTAAGTTTAGATGCAACAGATCCATATTGTTTTAATAATGATCAAGGAAGAATTGAAACCAATGTTACTAATAGTTTTGGTGATGTTATATCAGAAAATTTACTGAATTACGAATGGTCCAACTTTCGCTTTACTGAAGATATAGACGATCTTAGTAGCGGAACATATACAGTAACTGTCACTGATTTACTGGGCTGCTCTGCCACTGCATCAGCAACCTTATTTGTAGAACCGCTACTTCTAAATATAGAAGTGATTGATAGTGCTTCATGTGAAGGCAATAATGATGCTATAGTCAAAATCTGGGGAGAAGGAGGAACCCCTTTTCCATCTAACCCTAATCCGGAATATGAGTATGAAACGGATGCTGGAGATGCAGGTCCATTAGACACTCTTTTTCTCAATAATGTACAATCTGGATTATTTAATTTTTCAGTCATTGATGCGGCCATTCCACTGTGTAGTGTTGACAGCATTATAGATATTCCTTTTAAAGGTATAGATCTAGCAATCGAATTAGATACAACCGATATTAGTTGCTTTGGAGCTAATGATGGCTCTGTAACGGTAACTGCCTTGGGAGGAACCAATTTTGGCTTTCAAGTGCGCGATGAAAATAATTCTTTGGTACCAGGAGGTGGAGGTCAAACAGAACAGACATTCCCTAATCTAAGTCCTGGATGTTATACTGTAACTATTATAGAAGCCTTCAATGGTTGTGAAATAATAGATTCTTTTTGTATCCAAGAACCTACAGAATTTATTCTTACTGTAGATGCTCAGAATAATCCTGGATGTGTCGGTAATGATGGTAGTATTTTATTGACAGCAAGTGGAGGTACTGTACCTTATGAATATGAATGGTCTGATGGACCTTCTATGGATGAAGATAGGACAGGACTTGAAGGAGGTATGTACACCGTTACAGTAACCGATGATCGAGGATGTAGTAATACCGCAACTTTTAACTTGCCAGATGGTACAGATGTACAAATAGATGCGAATGTGATACAAGCCATTGACTGTCCTCAAGATGAAAATGGAATCATAGAAGTAATCGTATCTACTGGTGGTAACTTTACATATAATTGGGAAACTCCTACTGGGTCTTTTGTATCAGATATGCAAACTGTCACTGGCTTAGGCGCAGGAGTGTATTACGTCACCGCTACAGATGCTGATGCCATGTGTACGGCCTTGGATACAGTCATATTAGCACCTGCTTCACCGATTATTATTGAAGGAAATTTTACGTCTCCCACTTGCCCTGGTGTGCCCAATGGAGTGATTGCAATAGAACATCTCATTGGTACTTTCCCATTCGAATATCTATGGGAAGATCAAAGTACAGGCCAAGTGCTTAGTGGTATTACTGAAGGAACTTATAATGTCACTATTACCGATGGCAACAATTGTGAATTGGATACTTTTCTAGTATTAGAGGCATCCAACTCCATTATGGTAGATTTTACAAATGTCGAAGGAGTAGATTGTTTTGGATCTTCTAACGGCTCCATTACTGCTACTGCAAGTGGAGGTCCTGAAATGGCTGGTACATATACATTCTTTTGGTCTAATGATCCGACCAATGGTCAATCAGGAGCTTCTAGTAGTCAAACAGGATTTCCTGCTGGTGAAAATTGGGTAATAGCTAGTGATTTCTTCTGCATATCTGATACGATGTTTTTTACGATTCCTGATATAGATTCCATCATTGTTGATACTATGAATAGCAATATCGTTAATCCAAGTTGTTTTGGAGATTGTGATGGTAGTTTGGAAATTGTAGCTTCAGGTGGAAATCCTGATTCATACACTTATACTTGGATTGATAATAATAGTAGCAATCCGATTAGAACCGATCTTTGTGCAGGTGTCTACACTCTTCAAATTGAAGATGCCAATGGATGTACAGTAATAAGATCTGTTGAATTATTCGAACCAGAGATATTAGTTATTGACTCTTTTCAGACGGATGGCGTAGGATGTAATGGTAGTCTTGGTAGTATCTCTATTGATGTTACTGGAGGTACTATGCCTTATGATTATACTTGGACGGATGATGTATCTGATGATAATGAAGCTATGGACTTAGGACCAGGTACATATGATGTATTGGTTACCGATATTAATAATTGTACAGTGGATGCATCCTATACAATAGAAGAAGCGACTCCTGTTACAGCAGTTATTGCTGATATTGCCGAACCAGACTGCTTCGGTGGTTTAACATGTATAAGTATTGAAAGTGCTACGGGTGGTAGTGGATCAGACTACACATTTACCATTACTCCTGATGGATTCCAGTTTCCATTAGATAGCTGTGTACAAGTTTTTGCAATTGACTACGATATCACTGTAAGAGATGGATCTGGTACTTGTGCTTGGGATACTACTATTACCATCAACCAGCCTGATCAGATTACAGTAGATGCCGGACCAGATCAAGAAATAGATCTCGGAAGTCCTACAGAAGTTATCAGTCCTATTATCGATTCTTCTTTACCAATAACCGATATACTTTGGACACCTATGGATAGTATTGAATGTATTGATAGCGATTGTGAAGAAATCGTCTCCAATACGGTCAATGACATATTATACACAGTTACGGTTATCGATGAGAATGGCTGTTCAGCAAATGATGATATACTAATCACTGTAAACACCAGTAGAAACGTATATATCCCCAATATATTTACCCCTAATGGAGATGGAAATAACGATTATTTCAATCTTGTAATAGGCTCTGGAGCTGTCTCGGTTTCATACCTTTCGATCTTTGATAGATGGGGTAACCAAGTATTCGCTATCGAAAACGAATATATTCCGGAAGTAGGAATGCAAGATGGATGGGATGGAAAATACAATGGAAAATTTGTCAATCCTGGCGTTTACGTTTACACGGCTCAGGTCAATTTTCTAGATGGCCGAATACTTCAATATAGTGGAGATATAACCGTTATTAGATAAAGGCAATTTCATTTAAAATCGAATGTAATAGGATTTTGAAAGAAGTTTAGGTGCGATTAGTTTTTAGTCGTATCCTGTTCCATAGATGCATTCTCTTCCTTTTCTTCCTCTTTGGGTTTAGAATTCACGATACCGTTAAGATGCAAAGTCATTTGATTGGGGTGCGCATTAGAATAAACGGTAATAGTAGGCTTTTGAGGACCTTCTTTGCTTACACTATTGTATGTCACTCCTATATAACCCGTCTCACCAGGTTGTATATCGATGAAGGGGAAACTAGGCTTTGTACAACCACAAGATGCCGTAGCTTTTTCAATGGACAACTTGGTTTTTCCGACATTGGTAAATGTAAAATTATGCTTTACAATATCACCTTCTGTGATCTCGCCAAAATCATAAGACATTTCGTCAAACTCAATTTTCGGCAAATATTTGATAGGAGCAGATTTGACAGGATTGGGCTTAGGTTTTTTTACCGGCTTCTCTTGAGTCTTAGTGATCGACTTATCTGGATTAGTTTCTACTCTTGCAGTAGGTTTGGTATTGATAGCTTTCCTTACTAATTCTTCAGCACTTTCGGAAGAGCCATTTTTTACTTGATCTTCAGATATAGCTTTAGTCTTTTGAGGTGAAGCTTTTACATTCTCACTTTCTTTAATTTCGACCTTTATATTATCGGTATTGTTGACAGTTACGACCTTCTGATTAGATGGATTTTCCTTTCTTTCCTCAACTTTATTTTCTAAAACATCAGTAGCCTTCTTTTCTGACTTACAAGCCATGAAAACCGTCGCAACAATTGTGACCAGTACAAAAAGAAGATGTTTCATATTATAATAATAGGTCTAATACAGTGCCAAATCTACAGTATATTGAACAATGTTACGAATAGCATATAGAATATTAGTACTATCTCAACACGGTAAAGCCCCCTAATTTACTGAATTCTCCAGATCTGCAAGTGTAATTAACTTTATATACGTAATGCCCTGGATTGACTGGATTACCATTAAATGTACCATCCCATCCAGCATTAACCTCTGAAGTCAAGAATACCCTAGTCCCCCATCTATCCAATATTTCGAATGACTCTAATGTCTCTATTATGAAAGTATTTGAAATTCGATAAAGGTCATTCAAGCCATCGCCATTAGGTGTAAAAGCGGTTGGAAGCAATAGATTTTCACAACTAATATCTTCATCACTAATAACATTAATCCTAACTGTATCCGTCTGAGTACATCCATCTTGCGCGAGGGTACTAAGTGTATAAGTCGTTGATTCAGCTGGAGTGGCTGTAGTTTGAAAATCATTAGTCACCGTAAGATCTGTCGTAGGCGTCCAAGATACCGAAGCTGCGCAATTAGTTCCGGCAACTAAATCCACACTGTTACCCGCAAAAATGGTAGTGTCTCTATTTTGTATTTCTCCTGGAAACAAATAAATATTATTAGCTTCTAACAATGAGATCGGTCTATCATAGATTTTAAATTCATCGATAATACCCGTAAACCGCTCTTCATTCAAAGCTAGGCACGGACTATTTGATATTCCAAAAAGCGCATTATCACCAATAGATAGACCTTTGGGAGCCACAGTAGTGCTTATGAATTGATTATCTAGATAAAAAGAATACTCCAAACCCGATTTTACCCATAAGATATGGTGCCAACAATTATCTAGGTTCAGAGTGGCTTGAGCACTGATTCTATCATTAATGTTTTCGGATAGACTTACGGCTATTTCATTCGAATTTCCAAAATACCTTATCGTAAATGTACTATCCAAACTACAATCAGTAGAGAACGAAAGTATGTCTATCGTTTCTGTAGAAGGCTCTAATTGAAAATAAAATTCAAGACTAAAATCCTGTTCAAAAACATCTTTCAATGATGATGGAAAAACAATTCTATCATTCACACCATCCAAAGAAGCACTTTGTCCAACCAATCCGCATTCACATGTAATATTACCTTGTAAATCTGCATCTGTTTGGATTAACACTTCATCCATTCCGTCACAAGCATCAAAACTGTAATGAACGATCTGAGCACTCGCATATCTAATTCCTAAAAATATAATACCCGCTAGAATTAATACTAATCTCACGTAATACGATTTATGTCTTATTTTTTGCATCAAGCTCATGCTACAAATCTAAACTAACTATTAAGAAAACATACCACCCAAACCAGACAATCCACCCGGCAACATCTTATTCATCATTTCTTGAGAAGCCATAGCCTCTTGTTCTTGTATGGCCTTAGAAATGTCATTCATCGCAACAATTAGCATATCCTCTAATTGCTCCTTATCACTCATCAATTCTTGATCTATCGAAATATTAAGAATCTCTCTTGCAGCATTCGCTTCGATGGATACTCCGTTTTTGGATACCGATAATCGTATTTTCTTGAGAGTAGATTGCATCTCTTCTTGCTGAGATTGCATGTTTTTCATCATATCGCCGAACATAATGGTCTTTATCTTTAATGAGCTACAAAAGTATAAGTCTTAATTGATATATACTTGTCTATCGATAGATATAACGAAAATGTTCAATTCTTCATATATGGAAAAATGATATACGTTAAGTTAATATGTATTTAACATATAAAATTGTAAAGTAGCTTACCTTTACATTTCGTTTGAATGATTAACAAATACAACCTAGGATTATGAAAAAAATTTACTCTACTTTATTATTATTTTGCCTGACCTTCACCTTGGCCATGTCGCAAGTTCTTTACGATGCTGATTTCGGAACTGATGGAGAAGGATTCCCAGACCATACAACCTCTAATCCACCGGCCGCAGGACCTGCTTCTGCTACTGGAGGCGTCGCAACCAATGACTGGACGTTATCTTATGACGTTACTCCTGGTACTGATGGAAGTGCCAATCAATTTAGTGTAGATGCTGCAGGAAAAATGCATATTGAAGATTGGGGAGGAGAAGCACAATTTGAAAGTGCTTCGATTGACATTTCCGCAGTGGATGCCATCACAATAGATGCATTGGGTATGACTGTAGGTAGTTCTGTACAAAATGCGGCATCAGAATTTTTTGAATATTTCTACATCATCGATGGAGTAGAGACTGTCGTAGATGTACCGCTAAGTGGAGATAGTGCTGGAGACCCAGTAAACCTAGCCACAGGAACTATAGATGTGTCCGGTGCAAATACTTTAGTGGTCGGTTTTAGATTTAATGTCAATGGAGCTGGTGATGGATATGATATCTGCTCTTTCGTGGTGGAAGAAGTTGCTCTTCCAGTCGAATTGACCAAATTCAACGTTTCCAAAACAGATGATAAAATACTATTAGATTGGCAGACGGCTTCTGAAATAAACAATGATAGATTCGAAATCGAAAGATCTACTGATGCCAATAGATTTTCTAGTATCGGAAAAGTCAAAGGCGAGGGAAACAGCCAAAGAATAAACGATTACTCTTTTATAGATGATCAGCCAATGCAAGGTGAAAATTACTACAGATTAAAACAAATAGATATTGATGGAGCATTCGCTTATTCAGAAGTGGTTTCTATTGAAGTAGCCAAAGCTGAAATAAGTGTATCGCCTAAGTCAACTTTAGATCAAATATCAATAACTACAGGAAATGCTTCATCTATAATAGTTAGAAGTTTTTCTGGACAATTCATGAGTAGTCAGTCAAGTACCGACGGAAACTTCACTGTGGATATGACTAATTATCCAAGAGGAATTTACTTTCTATCGATTAATATCAATGGTAATGTACAGACAGAAAAAGTGGTAAGACTATAACACTTAGTTTTCCATCCAAGTTTAGAAACAGCTCTTGACCTCCAAGAGCTGTTTTTTTTTATCCAATATATTGGCAACAAATAATCATTGGTCCTCGACTACTTATGATTAATCTAAATATTAATACCAAGTCTTACTTTTCAATCTATATCCTACATATTTGCTTAGTTTTGTAAGATCAAATCATAAAATATTATACCATTGGGATTAACACTTGCATGTATAGTTTTTGTCATCAGTCTGACCGCTTTAGTGGTTTCATCTGATTGGTTTATAGGTGCAGCTGAAAAGATCGGCACCTATATGGGTATTCCATCTTTTATCATCGGTGTGACTATTGTTGCATTTGGAACATCCCTCCCAGAGTTAGCGACTTCTATTGCTTCAGTAATGTCAGGATCATCCGAAATTGTCGTTGGTAATGTAATAGGTTCTAATATCACTAATATATTATTGGTATTAGGAATATCTGCTTTTGTAGCAGGGCGAATGAAGATTGATTTTGATGTGATGGATGTTGATATGCCACTATTGTTTGGGTCTGCTTTTCTTTTATATTTCGCTCTTTATGATTTACAATTCACATATATTGAAGCAGGTATTTTCTTAATAGCTCTGGTTGTATTTTTAATGAATTCCTTTTCTGATAATCAAGAGATCGCAGAAGTTGAAAAAGGAGATAAACCGACAATAATTACCTATGTCATGTTAGTCGTAGGCGCTCTTTTGGTATACCTAGGCGCCAAATATACAATCGAATCATTGACAGAAATCGCAACCGTCATGGAAGTAGATCCACATATCATTGCTCTTGGAGCTGTAGCATTTGGTACCTCTTTACCTGAGATCGTAGTAAGTGTCAAAGCAGCAAAAGCTGGAAATCATGGAATGGCTATCGGTAATGTCTTAGGAAGTAATATGTTTAACACTTTCGCTGTCATGAGTATTCCTAGATTTTTTGGAGAGCTTACTATTCCCAAAGATACCCTGACATTCGACACCCCATTTATGTTAGCAGCCACTATTCTTTTTGGAATGATATGCCTTACTAGAAAAATTAGTAAATGGGAAGGCGCAATGCTCATAATTTTCTACCTATTCTTTGTCTCCCAATTAGCAGGAAAAATATAAGATCGTACCTTTAACATATTACAATGGAAAGACATCATCTCATTACATTGTACTTTATATTTGCACTCTAAACAACTGATATTCATTTAGACCATTAATGCTCGGACTAACCAAAAAGAAAAAAAACACTCCTGTCGAAGCAGATGACGGAGAGATGGGCTTCTTACAGCACTTAGAGGAGTTAAGGTGGCATATCATAAGGTCTGTAGTAGCGATAGTCGCCTTGGCTATTTTCTTTTATGTTTTGGAATCATGGGTTTTTGAGAATATCATATTTTGGCCAAAAGATAATTCATTTTTGACCTATCGTTTTTTTTGCAACATCTCAGAAGCGACTTGCTTTCAACCGCCTGAGTTTGGCCTTCAAGTAAAAGAACTCGGAGAACAATTCTTCACCAGTCTGAAAGTTTGTGTTAGTCTCGGATTTATAGTCGCATTTCCATATATCTTTTGGGAATTTTGGAAGTTTCTCAAACCAGGCTTATATCCTGGCGAACAAAAAGCGGCTAGAGGTATAGTATTGTATTGTTCATTCCTTTTCATAGCAGGCGCATTATTTGGCTACTTCGTCATCACTCCATTTGCCATAAAATTTTTGGTCGGATATAATTTGAGTAGTGAGATTATCATTGATCCAACCCTTGCCTCCTACGTCAGCTATCTTACTATGTTCACGATTCCTACGGGTATCGTATTTGAGTTACCCATCGTAGTGTTCTTCTTATCGAAAATCGGATTATTAACCCCTGATTTTATGAGAAAGTATAGGAAACATGCGATGGTAATCATTCTTATTCTAGCCTCTATCATTACACCTCCAGATGTGACCTCACAATTCTTAATAGGTGTACCTTTATTCTTCCTTTACGAAATTAGTATCCACATTAGTAGAAGAGTAGAAAAGGCCAACAAACTAAAGGAAAACTCATGAGTACAAGAGTAAGTTCAAATCTAACATTGGTCTTAAAAATTTTCCTGCCTACCCTATGGATTGCTTTTTTTGGACTACTTACGTTAGCCATTTTTTTCTCTTCGGGTGAAGAAAACTTACTATTTGGAGATTGGACTTTTAAACTAGGGATCTTAGGATTTTTCCTAGTCTTTCTGCTTTTCATATATAAAACCATCATGAGATTACTCAGAATAGAATTTGCGGAAAATGCATTTTCAGCAAGCAACTATTTTGAAACTCATCAATATAAATATGAAGACATAGAGGAGATCCGAGAATACAATCTCTTGTTTAAGACATTAGTACAAATTAAAATGAAAGGTCTTACTAAATATGGTCGAAGCTTATATTTCCTGAAAAGCAAAGCTTGGTTTAATGGATTCGTAGAAAGCCATCCGCAGATCTTTGATAGCCTAATCAAAAAGTAATCTTAATCAGATTTCTAGTAAAAGGCCAACCTTTTCATTTCCATAGATCAATTTCCAAAGTTACCTTACTCGGTTATCCTTGTCACTGCAATAGGAGCCCTTGATTATCGCTATTTGTAAGCAAACTACTTACTTGACAATGAAATCACTGGACAAATCACTTCTTCCAAACTAATACCGCCATGCTGGAAAGTATCATTATAATATTGTTTGAAATGATTATAATTGTTAGGATACAAAAAGAATATATCTTCCTTAGCAAATATAAAAGTAGAACTGATATTCGGTGTAGGCAGCCCAGCTTTATGTGGATCACGTATGGCCAATACATCCTTATGATCAAACTGCAAATTCTTACCTACTTTATACCTTAAGTTAGTAGTGGTATCTCTGTCTGCAATGACTTTACTCGGTTGCTTTACTCTTATGGTACCGTGATCTGTTGAGATAAATAATTGAATATCTTTTTCAGCCAACTTTTCTAATGCACCGTATAATGGCGAATTAAGGAACCAAGATTTTGTAAGAGATCGATACGCTTTTTCATCTCCAGCTAATTCTTTAATCACTTCCATTTCTGTACGACTGTGTGAAAGCATGTCAATGAAGTTATATACAATAACTGTCATATCATTTTGCAAGTAATTCAGAATATTGTCTTGGAGCTGTTTTGCCTTATTGACATTCGTTATTTTGACATAATCAGACTTGATATCATCTCTTATCACACGGCCTACTTGCTCTTGAAAAAAGAACTTCTCGTGC
>CALBEE010000242.1 GCA_937927575.1 uncultured Saprospiraceae bacterium
ATTTAGTACTTCGATTATTTTAGACGTTACTAAATCAATAGGTATGGACATCTTTTGACCTGGAAGCATCGAACCAAATCTCAATATTAAAAAGAGTAATGTCACTACTATAAATACGACTGCCGTATAGTAACTCCAACTGGCTGAAAGAACAATAGGAAATAATAGATAATACAAACCCAACAATTTAACAGTGGCACCTAAAACATATTGTAAGAGATTCACTTTCCATCCATCATCACCAAAATAGCCACTTAGTATGCCTAGGTATAATCCGATGAGTAACGATAAAAATACTGCAATCAATCCTACTTTCAATGCTATATTGGTGCCATGTATAAGTCCAGCTGTGACATCTCTACCTAATGCATCTGTACCTAGCCAATGCCTATATCTAACAGACGAAATATTTTGATCGTCAAAAGGACCAATGCTTACGTTGACTTTGCTATTGAGCTGATCACTAGCGTAAGGTATCAGCGGCATTATTTTCCATTCATAAAGATCATCATCAAAATTTTTCGCTTCTTTCAATCCTAAATCGCTCAATAATTCGTTAGTAATTGGCGAGTAAATGGATCCTTCGTATTTGGCTAAAATAGGTTTATCATTGGCTATAAATTGATGTAATAATCCAATGATTAAAAATGCAGCGATGGTCCATTTAGCAGTTTTAATGATCCATGTCGATTGCTTTTGACGATATGTAAGAATACCTCTACTCATTTTCGAATGAGATACGTGGATTAAGAAATGCATAAACTATGTCACCTAAAAGATAAAATATCACTGTGACAAAACTGATCAAAAGCAACATCGCATATACAACATTCCAATCTGACTGCAGAATGCTATTAAACGTCAGTCTACCCATCCCTGGAATATTAAATATCACCTCAATGATTAATGTCCCAGCTAATGCTAGTGGAATATTGGAAATAATAATAGTAATCGTAGAGATCATAGAGTTAGGTAAGATATGTTTCCACATAGTGGTCCATCTATTTACACCTTTTGCTCTTAATGTAGTAGCATATTCCTTCGCACTTTCTTTAATTAGATCTGCTCTTATTACACGGACCAAGTAGGCAATATCTTTTAATGAAATACAAATCACAGGAAGAATAAGCCGATTGAAGTACTTTGCCATTAATGCAAATATTCCAGTATTGTTTTCAGAATAAAAAGAAGCTGGCGAAGGAAAAATATCTAACCACTTACTATAGGTATCTGTAGTAAAGTAAACGATCAATAGGGTAGCCATCCAGAATATTGGAACCGAATAAATACTTAAGCTGATCCAACTGATCCATGAATCTAGCTTTCCATTCGCTTTGTAAGCCGAAAGCATAGCTAAAGGAATCGAAACCATTAATGAAAATACCAGACTCATAAGAATTAACAAACAAGTCCATTTGATAGCAGACCAAACTTTTGTAAAGACAGGCTTTGAGTCTAAAATAGAGTTGCCATAATTACCTTTCAAGAATGAAGATATCCAATAATGATATTGATTGTTTGATCCATGCCATTCTAGTTTCGGAAAATGCCAAACGCGCTCAGGGTCCAAGGGAATACTAGTCATTAAATCTGTAAAGTCATCTATGTGAGGTGAGTCTTGATATGTGTTTGCCATATACAACATTCTCTTGCGTATCGGTACTAATTGATCTGGCTTAGACAATAAACTTAGTGATTGTTTCCAGTCGGATTTCAATGCTGAATCTAGACTGTCTCTATTATCAAAATAGATATACTCCAGTTGGCTGATGGCGTTAATATATTTATGAGCCTCAGTCAAAGGAATATTATGCTTTACTAGCTTTTCGATTTCTACTTTTTTTCGAATCGAAATATTTTTCCAATCATTATACTTCGGGTAGTGACTCGGCCGTACACTAATATAGAATAACGGTTTATCTTTATTTAGTTCAATGGCTTTTTTGGCATATTCTTTTTCGTAATTGTCTTGCGAAATTCTATCATCATCTAAAGTAACACCTTCAAGAGCTAGGGATTTTTCGACACTATCACCTGGAGTCGACACACTTAATACAAATGCAATTATACTTACGATAATCAACGTAGGTATAATCATTAACAAACGTATAACGATGTGTCGCAACATACATTATTATTAAAAATTATTTTAGTGTAAATGTATTAGCCAAATAACCAGGTCTTCTAACGGTGGATGACATATTCCATTTAGCACTTCCTACCATTCTTTCGGAAGGCGCATATAAAAATATGACTGGCTGCTCCTCATAAAGAATTTCTTGAACTCTATCATATAATTCATTTCTCACTTTAGAGTCTGTAGAAATTTGGATCTCTTTAGTAATTTTATCCATCTCTTCGTTTTCAAATCCGTAAATATTTCTTCCTCCTGCTTTAGTATGATCACTATGCCATCTTGTGTAAGGATCATCCAATACAAGATCTTGCCTTACCATCATTGGAGTCATATCAAAATCTTTTTTCTTGAGATGCTCAGATTCGATTTGTTTATATGGCTTTTGAATAATATTCATTTTAATTCCTGCGGTAGCCGTTGCCTCTTGCATGAGAAGTGCTATTTGTTGACCTAGTTTTCCTTCTGACACATACATATCTAGTTCTAGTTCCGTAGTATTACCACCTATATTTTTGTCTATGGTTCCATCATTATTGGTGTCTTTCCATCCTGCATCCGCTAACATTTTTTTCGCCAACTCAGGATTATATTCTAAGGGTTTAAGATCATCATTATAATAATTTTTTCCAGGATGAATTGGCCCAACTGTTCGAGTACCATTTCCATAATCAATCGACTGAATAACACCATTTACATCTAATAAATGACCTAAAGCTGTTCTTACATTTTTGTCGCTGAGTTCTGGTCGATCTCCATTCATAGCAATCATATAATACTTCATAAGTTGTGGAGTAAGATATTGATATGCATTTTCTTCCTTTTGCAAATTAGTAAAAGTAGCACCTGTTACTTCTGGCACTAGATCTAAGTTTCCTTCTTTTAGTTGAGTCATGGCAGTAGTCTCATCTGGAAGAATGTCAAATATGATTCGTTTGGGTCCAGCTTGTAAAAATACATTGCCAGTATTAGCGCCCCAGTAATTTTCTTTACGATCAAGTATAATATATTCGTCAGAGACCCATTCAGTTAATTTGTATGGACCGCATCCGTTTACAATCTCCCTGCCATATTTAATCCCATTCATATCATCAGCCCAATGCATTAATGTAGAGTCTTTAGCAATAAGTGCATTTAATTTTTCTTCGTCGCCTACATCTTCAAAAGATAAGGAGGAAGTGACACCTTGAGGATCATAAATATGTTCTGGGTATGTTTCTATTGTGCAGACAGTCTCTTTAGCTAAAAGATAATCTTTACTAAATATCACATCAAATTTTTTAGGGTTAGTAGGATCTATAATGACATCACTTATATGTTGCAGATGCGACCTATAGCCACCCGCTTTTACTTTTAAATTTTTGGCAGTCTTTACAGAAAATACATAATCTTTAGCAGTGATATCTTTACCGTCATCCCATTTAGCCTCTGGAAGATATTCCATAGTAAATTTGATTTTACCCTTATTGGGCCCATCCGTAATGGCTATCTTCTCCGGTACGTCTTTGATCATGACAGGTATAAGTTCTAAACTTACAGGGTCAAAATCTGCTAGCTGCGTAAAAATATATTGGTATACATCCCTAGCGGCTGGGCTTGGATATACAAATGGATGCAATTTTTGAGCATCACGTTTTTTTCTGATGTGTAAAGTACCATCTTGTGCTATTTCTGATGATGTAGAGCTACTATCAGTTTTGCAGGAAGTGAAAGTAAGAGTGATACAGCAGATAATTATGAAAAGATAAAGGGGAGCTCTATTCATGACAATATAATTTTATGTTCAAAGGATCGGATAACCATGACAAGATACATCATTTCTTTATATAGTCTAAAACGCTTAAGGCTTAGGATCAAAACCTTCAGTAGATATTTGGAGTTATTAGGTTAACAAAACAACGTAAAAATTGAAAACTGTATTAATTGCTGGAGGCTCTGGACTGGTCGGAACAAGGATTACGGAGCTTTTAGATCCTGAGAAGTACCATATTAATATCTTAACAAGATCACCTAGGCCTCCCAAGGGTAATATCACTTACCATCATTGGGATATAGAAAAAGGCCTTATTGATGATCATGCTTTAGATGCTGATTATCTTATTAATTTGACGGGTGCTGGGATCGCAGATTCTCGCTGGACAGATAGCCGTAAGAAGCTTTTAATAGACAGTCGTGTAAATAGTACTCTATTAATTAGAAACGCTATGAAGAAGGCCAATCGAAAATTTGAGGTAGCTGTCTCGGCTTCTGCGATAGGTTATTATGGACATCAAGGAGATACCATCTTGGATGAGAATGGTAATCCTGGAGACGAGTTTCTCTCTACCTGTTGCATGTTATGGGAAGACGCTTCAGAAAAACTATCAGATGTTGCGAGGCATAATAAGATTTTGAGAGTGGGATTAGTTTTATCTACAGCTGGAGGAGCCTTACCTAAGATATTAATGACTAAGGCAGTAAAAGTATTTAACTACTTCGGAAATGGACAGCAATATTATAGTTGGATTCATATAGATGATATTAGTCGTATGTTTCTTCATCTGCTTGATCATCCTGGAGCATTCGATATTTATAATGGAGTAGTACCGAGACCATTGACTAATAAAAAGTTTACAGAAGAAGTAAGAGATGGTGCTGGTGGCGGTATCATCCTTCCTGCTCCTGCTTTTGGTCTCAAATTAGCTCTTGGTGAAATGGCAAAAGTAGTATTGAATTCGAATAGAGTGATACCGAAGAATTTTTTGACAGAAGGATTCGAGTTTCATTTTCCGGATCTCGTGCCAGCTATTAAAGATCTACTTAAAAGACAGATATAAATTTTTCTTTTTTCGAATATTGGAATAAAAAAACAGCCATTACGTATTCATTGTAATGGCTGTTTTTTTATGGTTTTGCTTTAAGCGTAACGCTGAAATGCATGTTTCGATATTTTCGAATTCCTGAGCATTCTAAAATTATCTGCTCAAGTACATATTTCGTTGACTATCTAATTCTCTAAAGTATGGATCTTTCAAATCCTTAACGAACCTAATGGCTTCTCCAGTTGACTTCATTTCTGGCCCAAGGTTTTTATCTACATTAGGGAATTTATCAAAAGAGAATACTGGGACTTTAATTGCATAACCTTCAAGCTTTCTATCTATGGTAAAGTCTTTAAGTTTATTGGCACCTATCATTACTTTAGTTGCGATATTTAAGAAAGGTACTTGTTCCGCTTTAGCAATAAATGGAGTCGTTCTAGACGCTCTTGGATTTGCTTCGATTACGTAGACTTGCTCTATTCCATTCTCATCAGTTTTGATGGCAAATTGAATATTGATTAATCCTTTAATCTTTAATGCATGAGCGAGTTGTATCGTGTACTTTTTCATTTTTTCGATAGCTTCTTCACCTAGACTATATGTAGGGAGCATAGCTGAACTATCTCCTGAGTGTACTCCAGCAGGCTCGATATGTTCCATGATACCCATGATCATCACATCATCACCATCACATATAGCATCTACTTCCGCTTCTCTGGCTCTCTCCAAAAATTGATCTACTAAGACTTTATTGTCTGGCATATGTTTAAATATGCTTAGTACATGTCTTTCTAGCTCTTCGTCATTAAGTACGATTCGCATACTTTGTCCACCCAATACGTATGAAGGTCTTACTAATACAGGATACGTAACTTCGTTGGCCACTCTTATGGCTTCGTCTACATCAGTAGCTACTCCAAATCTTGGATAAGGAATATCTAATTCTTTCAGCATATTAGAGAACCTTCCTCGATCTTCTGCAAGATCTAATGCGTCAAAACTAGAACCCAATATTTTGATTCCGTGATCTCTTAATTTTTCGGCAAGTTTTAATGCAGTTTGTCCACCTAATTGTACTATTACACCTACTGGTTTTTCGAGTTCGATGATTTCTAATAAGTGTTCCCAAAATACAGGCTCGAAGTATAATTTATCTGCGACATCAAAATCAGTTGAAACTGTTTCAGGATTACAATTGACCATGATCGCTTCATAACCTGACTCTTTTATAGCCATCAAACCATGTACACAGCAATAATCAAATTCTATTCCTTGGCCAATACGATTAGGTCCAGAACCTAAGACAATTATTTTTTTATTATCAGTTACGATAGATTCATTTTCCGTATCGAATGTTGAGTAGAAGTATGGGGTTTGTGCTTCGAATTCTGCCGCACAAGTATCAACCATTTTATAAGTTCTAATGATCCCTAATGCTTTACGTTGTTTAGTGACTGCTTCTTCATCAATTCTCATTAACCATGCAATCTGTGCATCAGAATATCCTACTGATTTTAATTCTCTAAAAAATTCTGCAGGAATATCTTCTGGAACATTATATCGCATTAATTGATCTTCATACTTGACCAATCTTTTGATCTGCTCAAGATACCATCTGTCGATTTTCGTAAGTTTGAAAATAGTATTGACAGGCACGCCTAATCTAAGAGCATCCTTCACTCGATATATTCGATCATCACTAGGTACTTCTAATCTTTTGAGTATATCTTCAGTTCTGATCCATTCTTTTTTATCCGCGCCTAATCCGCTTCTTCCATTCTCTTGCGATTGACACGCTTTCTGTAAAGCTTCCAAGAAAGTACGTCCTATGGCCATTACTTCACCTACAGATTTCATTTGTAATCCTAAAGTATGCTCAGAACCATAGAATTTATCAAAGTTCCATCTTGGCATTTTCACGATGACATAATCTAATGTAGGTTCAAAGTATGCTGAAGTAGTTTTGGTGATCTGATTTTTAAGTTCATCTAGATTGTATCCGATAGCAAGCTTAGCCGCGATTTTGGCAATCGGATATCCAGTTGCTTTACTTGCTAGTGCTGATGATCTTGATACACGTGGATTAATTTCAATAATCATGAGCTGCTCAGTCTCTGGATCTTGAGCAAACTGGACATTACATCCACCCGCAAAATTACCCATGGACCGCATCAGTTGAATGGCATCGTTTCTCATTTTTTGATAACAAGAATCTGACATCGTCATAGCTGGAGCTACCGTAATACTATCTCCTGTATGGATTCCCATAGGATCAAGATTTTCTACAGTACATATGATCACTACATTGTCATTAGAATCTCTCAATAATTCTAACTCATATTCTTTCCATCCTAAGACGGCTTTCTCTACTAATACTTCATGTGTAGGAGATGCATTGAGTCCACGTCTTAGGGCTTCGTCAAAATCTTCTTCTTTGTGACAAAATCCGCCACCTGTTCCTCCAAGAGTATAAGAGGGACGTATCACTAAAGGAAATCCTATTTTTTGAGCAGCATTTTTTCCTTCAAGAAAACTATTAGCAATGAATGAAGGTGCAACGTATTGTCCCAATTCTACTACGTGCGCTTTAAATTTTTCGCGGTTTTCAGCCAATTCAATAGCATCGATATCGACACCAATCATTTTCACGTCAAACTCCTTCCACAGTCCTTGCTCTTGCGCGTCTATGGCTAAGTTTAATGCTGTTTGACCACCCATAGTAGGAAGTACAGCATCTATTTTTCTTTCTTCGAGTATCTTACGTAAACTTTCGACAGTAAGCGGCAATAAGTATATATGATCCGCCATTACTGGATCGGTCATTATAGTTGCAGGATTACTGTTGATAAGGCTCACTTCGATGCCTTCTTCCATTAAGGAACGAGAGGCTTGAGATCCAGAATAGTCAAATTCGCAGGCTTGTCCTATAACGATAGGTCCGCTACCTATGATGAGTACGGAATTGATAGAATTGTCTCTTGGCATTGTGGATAAGGTTGATGATAGTCCAAAACGCTCGCAAATATAATCTCTGAATGATACTTACTGCAAAATTATGACGATTCATTTTGCAGTTTTTTATATATGTCTTTTCTAGATATGAAGACTTATATCGATTCGATGATACTTTCTTGGATATTTATAGAAGTCTATTGGTATATAATGCGTTAGTCCAATGATCTCGGCAATTTGAAATGTCGTGTTGAACAACAAAAATGATCCTTCAAATTTTTATTTGTGTAATCCTAATTTACAGCACATCTCTAACTTACTTACAAGCATCTAGTTATCGGATCTCAATATCATGAGTGCTTTGGTGCAGAAAATGAGTAGAGCAGTATATTCGCCATAAATTAAAAAGTAGTAGAGATTGAAAAGAGCATTAATTACGGATAGAGTTCACGATCGTCTTATTGAAGGTTTGCAGGACTTAGGATATGAAGTGGATTATAAGCCGAATATTTCATTGGCGGAAGTACACGATTGTATTGCATCGTATGCAGGGATAGTTATAAATAGCAAGGTAAAGATGTATCAAGATCTCCTAGATAAATCTCATAATTTGGAATGGATCGGTAGGTTGGGATCTGGATTGGAAATAATAGACATTCCATATGCTAAAAGTAAAGGTATAGCAGTCATGAATTCTCCAGAGGGTAATCGTAATGCGGTAGCAGAACATTGCTTAGGCATGTTGTTAGCATTATGCAATCACATGCTTCGTGGGGATAGAGAAGTTAGAGAATTCAGTTGGAATAGAGAAGCAAATAGAGGAATAGAGTTAGAGGGAAAGACATTGGGAATCATTGGTTATGGGCAAATGGGCAGTGCTTTCGTATCCAAAGTGTCATCTTGGGCACTTGATATTATAGTTTATGATAAGTATAAGCAGCTTACATTCAATGATCATCGTAATATTACAGCAGTCAATGAAAGTGATCTCTGGTCAAAGGCCGATATCATCAGCTTTCATTTGCCTTATAATGATGAAACGCATCATTTGATCAACAAAGCGAATATAGATCGATGCAAAGATGGAGTCATTATCATCAATAGCTCTAGAGGAGCTATTGCAAACACTACAGATCTAATTGAATGTTTAGAATCTGGTAAAATAGGCGGAGCTTGCCTTGATGTGTTTGAAAACGAAAAACCCAATACTTACACTGAACAAGAAAGGAAATTGTACTCAAGATTGTATGCGATGCCGCATGTAATTCTGAGTCCACATGTAGCAGGTTGGACTAAAGAGTCACTGTTTAAAATAGCGGATACTATAGTGACCAAAATAGATGTGTTACAGCGGACTAGATCCACATATTAATTTTGGTAAACCATTAGTATTTTGTTAACATTGTGCGTTCGATGCTTGTGGAATATTCTCATGGTCTTTTGTTTTAATTCATAAGACTTTGATAGCCAATCGAAATTTAGTGTTTTGAATAACTATTTATATTAAAATAAAAACTCCGAAAATCCTTCCTGTAAGGTTTTCAGTGGTTAATTTTTTACTTCTTACTATTAAAAAAGTAAAGCATGAAAAGAATCTTACTCCTAATGGGTGTCATGGTAATGTTTAGTAGCATTTCTATAGCCCAAACATCACTTCAAGGGAAAGTGACCGATGGGGCTTCTAATGAGCCTATTCTCTTCGGTACAGTTGCACTTATGAAAGATGGTAACATCATCAAGGGTGTTGAAACTGATCTTGATGGTAACTACTACTTCTCGGATATAAATCCGGGTACTTACGATGTAGAAGCTAGTTATGTAGGTTATACTGCGTCTAGACTTACAGGCGTACTCGTAAAAGCCGACAAATCTAACAAGCTTGATTTGGAAATTACAGAAGGCGTACTTGCTGATGAGATTGTAATTACCGAATATCGTGTACCACTTATCGAATTTGATAACACTTCCACCGGAGGTACAGTAACTTCTGAAGATATTAAGTCTTTACCTACTAAGAATATTAACGCTATTGCCGCTACTACAGCTGGTATTGCCGCTCAAGATGGTAGTGATGAGGTATCAGTAAGAGGTGGTCGTCCAGATGGTACAGTATATTACATAGATGGAGTAAGGGTTACTAATGCAGCATTGATACCGCAGTCTGAAATCGATCAGCTTCAAGTGATTACTGGTGGAATCGAAGCTAAATATGGTGATGTGACTGGTGGATTAATATCCTTAACCACTAAAGGACCTTCGCAACAGTATTCTGCTGGAGTAGAAGTAGAGACTTCAGAACTAACAGATCCATATGGCTATAACCTATTGAGTGCTAATGTTGCCGGTCCTATTTGGAAAAGAGCAGATGGTACTTCATTGCTTGGATTTAGATTCTCTGGACAGTTTATTCAAATTGATGATGATAGTCCTTCCGCAGTCGGCGTATACAGAGCCTCAGAGGAAGCTATTGCAGCTTTTGAAAATGATCCACTTTATTTTGTAGGAACGACGCAGAGACCAAGCACTGAACAGTTTATGTCAGCAGATTTATTGGATGCTAGACCTAATTCTCAGAATACGGATATAGATTTAACAGCTAAGATAGACGCCTTATTAACAGATAATATTGATATTACTTTTTCAGGTTCATATTACGATAGAAGTAATTTCTTTTCTCCTGATGCAGCGTGGACTATGTTCAACTGGCAGAATAATCCTGAGTTCAAAAGAAGTGGTTATAGAACAAGCTTTAGAATACGTCATAAAATAGGACAGCAATCTAATGATCCTACCTTGACTGAGGAAGAGAAAGCAGAATTAGGAAAAGCTACATTCCGAAATTTATCTTATGCGATCCAAGGAGGTTTTGAAAAGGATATGACTGGACGTGAAGATATCAGATTTGGAGAGAATTTGTTTGAGTACGGTTATTACGGATTACAAGAAAGAAGATGGGAAGCTATAGAAAGTATAGTTTCTGATACTCTAGCGTGGACTGGAGAATTGGTTAATGTTACAGATTTTGGGGGCAATGTAGTTCAGTCTTGGGCACACCAAGGATCTAGAATGGTAGACGAAAATTTTATTCCTGGATCCATAAACCCAGTATTAGCTCAGTTTAATACAATCAATGGCTTACCAGAGCCTGAATTTAGAAATACATTCAACAACCTATATAGTAATGTAGGTAGAGAATACAATACTTTCTTTAGATCAGAACAAGATGTATATAATGGACAAGTAACTGTTTCATTTGATTTGACACCTGGAGGATCTGAAAAAGGAAGACATAATATTCAATTAGGTCTTTCATTAGAGCAACGTGTAAACAGAGCGTATAATATTGCTCCTAGAGATCTATGGTTGGCAGCAAGAGTAAATGCTAATAACCACATTTCTGGTGTTAACACAGATGTAGTAATTGGAGAATTTGAGTCTACATTATTCCCTGGTGAAACTACCATGTTTACTCAATACCAAAATGCAATAGAAGTTAATGATGATTCTAAGTTCTTTAGATCAGTAAGGACACTTTTAAATAAGTCACTCGAGCAATATGTGAATATTGATGAAATCGATCCTAGCGCTTTATCATTAGACATGTTCTCAGCTAGAGAGTTGAATGATGAGAGAATCATCAACTACTATGGTTATGACTACACAGGTAATAAATTAAATGGAGATGTAGCTTTTGAAGACTTCTTCACAAGTAGAGGAGAAGATGGATTAAGAGATTTCAAAATAGGTGCTAATAAGCCTATTTATGGATCTGCATATCTCCAAGATAAGTTTGCATACAAAGACATCATCTTTAAGATCGGTCTTCGTATGGATTACTTCGATGCTAATACTAAGGTACTTAGAGATAATTATTCTTTATATGATATCGAAACAGCAGATGAATTTTTTGCAAGAACAGGTGGAGTTCAACCAGACGCAGTACCTGGAGATGCTAAAGTATACATAGCAGGTACAGGATCAGAAGACGTAGTTGCGTTTAGAGATGGTGATACTTGGTTACAACCAAACGGTACAGCTACTTCCCCAGCTTTATTATTTGAAAGTGAAGTTACGCCTTCATACTCTGCAGGTGAAAACTTAGTAGAGATTAGAGAAGAAGGATTTGATGTAGATGGTTCATTTGAGGATTATACTCCACAGATCAACTGGATGCCAAGATTAGCATTCTCTTTCCCTATCTCAGATGACGCTGGATTCTTTGCGCATTACGATGTGCTGTACCAAAGACCAACTTCTAATAATATTCAGACAGCATTGAATTACTTCAACCTTGGAGCAGGTAATTTGATCAATAATCCGAATCTAAAGCCAGTACGAACTGTAGATTATGAAGTAGGTTATAAGCAAAAATTAACTAGTTCTTCTGCGATGACGCTTTCAGCTTATTATAGAGAGCAAAGAGATATGATCCAGAGAAGAATATTCAGTAATGTTCCATCTCCTATTTTCCAATACGAAACATTTGATAACCTTGATTTCGGTACAGTTAAAGGATTCTCTTTCACTTACGATAGAAGAAGAGTAGGAAATATTAAACTTACTGCAACATATACACTACAGTTTGCTGATGGTTCAGGATCTGATGCTAACTCTTCAGGAGGTATCAACTCTAGAGGACCAATTAGAAATCTTATTCCACTATCTTATGATGAGAGACATAGAATTACTTCTACTATCGATTATAGATTCGGTTCTGGCAAGAAATATACAGGACCAAGAATTGGTGGTGTAGATATTTTCGCAAACACAGGACTTAATTTAATTGTCAATGCTGTTTCTGGTAGACCATATACAAGAAGAAGAACTGTACAGCAGTTTGGTGGAGTTGGTTTCGAAGGTGCAATTAATGGAGCTAGACTTCCTTGGAACTCTACTATAGATGCAAGATTAGACAAGTCATTCAATCTAGGAGGTGGAGAAGATGGTAGACGACCATTATATTTCAATGTATATCTAAGAGTTCAAAACTTATTAGACACCAGAAATATCTACGGAGTATATTCTGTAACTGGATCAGCAGAAGATGATGGATATCTGATATCTTCATTTGGTCAGGATAGAATAGATCAAGTAAACATTAATGGACAAAGCGAAGAAGTCTTCTTAGCACAATATAACTACAGGTTACTTCAACCAGGATTTTACTCTCTCGCAAGGAGAATATACCTAGGAGCAACTGTAACATTCTAATAGTCTTAAGACCAAATACGACTACTACATTAGATCAAATTAAACATCAAAAAGATGAATTCAATTAAAAGAATTATTAGTATCTGTACCATAGTTGCGATTGCGCAATTAGGTATGGCACACATCAATCCTAATCTTGCTGGTCTTGCAAACAATGACAGTAATGAAAACTTCAATACAAGTCTGAGGGAGGATTGCTTAGAAGCTATAAATACTACAAACTTGAATATTAATAATGTAAGAGCATTATTACAAGTGGGTGGAGATGTATGGTGGAATCTCGATATGGGATCATATATAGTACCAGTACCTGAGCCAGGAGCGGATGCAGTTTCAGCGATATTCTCTGGATCAGTATGGGTAGGAGGATTAGATCCGAGTGGAAATATCAAACTTGCAGGTGGTCCAAATGGAGCATACTACGGTAGAGATGGTGCTGTGGATTGGTATTCAGGACCATTATCTGTAGCTAAACCAGAAACACCAGATATGCCAGCCGTTGCTGGAGGTGAAACAGATAAGCCGATTTGTGACCAATGGAATACTTTCTTTAGAGTAGGTGGTGATAGTGTAAGAGATGCTGTGAGACAATATGATGCCGATCCGCTGAATTTTGATTGTGACTCAATCCAATCTGATGTAAGATATTGGCCAGGAAAAAACAACCCTTTTTGGGGAGAAGAGTTTGATTTCGCATTACCAGTAGATCAATCTTTAGGAGCATTCTGGGATGAGCCGGGTGTAGATGGTAACGGAGATGGTATTTATAATCCTTGTGATGGTGATTTCCCTATTATCAATATTAGAGATTGTGAGCCAGTAGATAGAGCAGCGGCATTTGAGTTGATTCCAGATGAGATGGTGTTCTGGATTTATAATGATAACGGTGGCCCTCACCGTATTTCATTCGCTACTCCAATACAGATGGAAGTTCAAGTTCAGGCATTTGCATATGCAACGAATGATGCCATTAATGATATGACTTTCAACAGATACAAACTGATCAATAAAGCATCAGAAGATATCAGAGAAACATACTTTGCCATGTGGGTAGATCCTGATTTAGGATGTTACCAAGATGATTACATCGGATGTGATGTAGAAAGAAGTCTAGCCTATGTATACAATGAAGATGATGAAGATGGTATCAATGGCGCAGGTTCTAACTGTGGTGATGTACCTACTTATGGTACGAATGTACCGATTTTAGGTATTGATTACTTTAGAGGCCCTAGAGGTCCTAAGCTTTTTGCTAGAGATCAAGCTGGCAATATCATATTGGTTGAAAATGAGGAGACAGGTGAATTGGATACACTACTAGTAGATCCACCAGTTGGTTCAGGTGATTTCGATACTTTAACTGAGTTAGGAATGTCAGCCTTTACGTATATGAATAACTTAGGTATTGGTAGTCCTCCAGATGCTACAGGAGATGCTAATAATGCTAGTGAATTTTATGGTATCATGAGAGGTATCTGGCATGATGGAACACCAGTTACTTTTGGAGATGATGGATATAATCCAGGTTCTACCGATACAGTGCGTTATGTATTCCCTGATGATCCTAATGATGATTCTGCGGACGCATGGTCTATGTGTACGGCCGATTTACCATTTGGTGATAGACGTACTTTACAAGTAACAGGTCCTCTTTTACTCCAGCCGCAAGCTACCAACGAGCTTATTATCGGAGTTGTATTTGTACCGGATGAAGAATCTTATCCATGTCCTGATTTATCTAGACTACGTACGGCAGATGATTTAGCACAATCCTTATTTGATAACTGTTTCAATATTACTGATGGACCAGATGCTCCTGATGTTTGTGGAATAGAATTAGATCAACAAATAATTATGACACTTTCTAACCAAGAAAAGTCAAATAATTACAGAGAAGAATATGAAGAAAAAGATCTTTTAATTTCTGACGAAAGTGTAACTGGAGAAGATGAGTTATATAAGTTTGAAGGGTATCAAATTTTCCAATTGGTAAATGGTGCAGTATCTCCTTCAGAGCTAAATAACATTGATAAAGCAAGATTGGTATTCCAGACGGATCTAAAGAATGGAGTTGCAGAATTATATAACTGGACATCTTCAGTGAGTCCAATTAGTTCGAGCATTATCTGGCAACCTACTCGTAGAGTAGTGGGTGCGGATACAGGTATTAAGAGGACGGTGAGTATAACTGAAGATCAATTTGCAACAGGTGATGATAAGATGTTAGTTAACAATACAACGTATTATTATACTTCTGTAGCCTATGGTTTCAATGAGTATGCACCATTTGAGGAAGATACAGGAAATGGACAACCAAGACCTTATATTGAAGGTAGAGGTAATATCAAAACCTATGCATTTACTCCAAGACCGATTGTATACGAAACATTAAACTCAGAATATGGCGATGTACCACCTATCACTCGTGTGGATGGAGTAGGTTCTGGTCTTTCTTTCATTGATATGGAAGATGGTATGTATGATAGAATATTGGAAGCTGCTGCTAATGGTAATGCTGCCGATGGAGTTACATATAAGGAAGATGCTGGTCCTGTAAACGTGAAAATCTTTAACCCTCTTGATGTAGTTGAAGGAACATATAGATTGGAAGTAATAGGAAACGAATTAAGTGAAAACAATTCGTCTAACTTCTTAGAAGAAGGAGCAAGATGGTTACTAACTAATCTGGATGATGGTCAAGTAATTGAGTCTGATACATCTATCGATATTACAAGTGAGCAAATTGTAGGGGAGTATGGTATCTCGATTGAGTTAAATCAAATCGCGGAGCCAGGTTCTGGAATAGAAGTAAATAATGGAGCAGTAGCATCCACAATCGAATATGCAGATGTAAATGCAGCGAATTGGTTTACGGCAGTTTCTGATGGAGGAATTGGAGCTGGTAATAGAACATTTGACTGGATTGCTAATGAAGCACCAGGCGATAACGCAGATGTAGGAGATTTAAAAGATGTAGGTGGTACATTCTATCCATTTACAACTGCTAGATACCAACCACCAGGTGATAACGATCCACCAACCTATGTAACTCCAGGATGGAGACAAGGGCATGGATTCTTATTAGATCCAGTAGGTCAATTTGGGGATTTACTCTTAAATCAAGATCTCAATAATGTGGACATCGTCATGACTCCGGATAAATCTAAATGGAGTAGATGTATCGTTGTAGAAACTGCTTCACCTGATTATGCAGCATCTGGATTGCAGACACAAGGAAATAGAGGTCAGTTCGATATAAGAGCTCATGAATCAGTAGATCAGAATGGAAATCCTGATGGCTCTGGTGAAGGAATGGGATGGTTCCCAGGATACGCTGTAGATGTTGAAACTGGAGAAAGATTAAATATTTTCTTCGGTGAAAACTCAATCTACGACGAGACACAAGCAGAATTCTTACCAGAAGGAGCAACGGGCGGAGATATGATCTTTAACCCAACAACGCAAATACAATCGATTGGTGTGCCAGAGGGTCAACCTGCCTTTGGACCGTTTAACTTAGTCGGAGGTGGACAACACTTCATCTATGTAACTCGTCAGAGATACGATGAATGTGCATTGTTGGCAGAAGATTTACAGCCAAGTAATAATCCTACTACAAAGTTCAACCCATTATCATTAATTACTTGGGCATCATTCCCGTTAAATGCAATTGGTGAGACGCCTTCAGGAGAAAGCAATGCAATGCTTTCTGTAGAAGATGGTTTGATTCCTAATGTAGCTACAATCAAGCTAAGAGTTACTAATCCTTTTGGATTCGCTACTGTAGTTGATGAAGTAGGTACGACTAGTAACAATAAGTACGATGGAGCCAAAGTTGGTGGATTCCCAGTATTCGAATTTAAAATCGAAAATGCGGCTTCAAGAGCACTCGCAGCAGATGAATATGAAGGAGCTTTGGAAAACGTGAATGTGGTTCCTAATCCGTACTATGCATATTCTGCTTACGAGAGATCAGAGTTTGATAATACTATTAAAATTACAAACCTTCCAGCTAGAGCGGATATCACTATTTACTCCTTGGATGGTAAGTTCATTAGAACTTTCCGAAGAGATGAGCAACCGATAAATAAGTCAAGTGTGTTCCCAGTGCAAAGTCAGCAAGGATTCCCAGATGTATCGTGGGATCTTAAAAACAGTAAAGGTGTACCTGTAGCAAGTGGTGTATATCTCATTCATGTTAGAGCTGAAATAGATGGAGTGGTAGAGGAGAGAGTAATTAAATGGTTTGGTGTTGGACGTAAATTTGATCCTTCTAACTTATAAGATAATATAAAAGGTGGAAGCATCATGAAAGTGGTGCTTCCCTCACTATAAAATACAAAGCAATGAAAAAATCTATACAATCAATTCTGCTTATATCAGCCTTTATGGTATCTGCATTTGCGGTGTTAGCAGGTAATCCTGATAGACAGGGTGAAGCTGGAGCTTCAGAATTACTGCTCAATCCTTGGGCACGTAGTGCGGGTGTTCATTCCATGAGTACTGCTAGCGTTTCTGGTGTGGAATCAATGAGGATTAACGTAGCGGGTCTAGGTAGAATGAATAGTGGAGAATTTTATTTAGCCAATACAAGGCTTTATGAAGGTTCTACTCTAGGAATGAATACATTGGGTTTTGCCACTAAAGTAGGTGAAAGCAGTGCATTCGGTGTTACATTAACCTCGATGGATTTCGGAGACATAGAAATTACTACTACTGATCAACCTGAAGGTACAGGTGGTACATATTCACCAAGTTTCTTTCAAATAGGTCTTGGTTACGCTTACACATATGAGAATAAAATTTCAGTAGGTATGTTGGTGAGAGGAGTTTCTGAATCTCTTCCGTCAGCTTCAGCTTTTGGTATTGCGCTGGATGCTGGTGTGCAATATGTATCAGGTGAAAATGATAACTTTAAATTAGGTATCTCTCTTAGAAATACTGGTTCTTCAATGGAATTTGGAGGTGAAGGTCTTTCTTTTCAGACTACTGCACCAAACGATAATGGAGATCCTTATACTTTAACAGTTGAAAGTAGAGCGGAAGATTTTGAATTACCATCTCAATTAAATATTGGACTGTCTTATGACTTCTATTTAGGAGAAGAAAACTTCATAAGAGCAATCGGTAACTTTACATCTAATGCATTCTCTACAGATCAAATAGGAGTTGGTGCTGAGTTTTTCTTTAGAGACTTAGTAGTACTAAGAGGTGGATATAGATATGATGTTGATGCTTTGGAAGGAGAAGCAAATCTTTATACAGGAGCTGCAGCTGGAGTGTCATTGTTTATACCTACAGGAACTGATAGTGATCGTAAGTTTGTAATCGACTATGCGTATAGAACTACAGATCCATTTAGCGGTACGCACAATCTTTCACTAGGCTTAGCTTTCTAGTTAGTTATTTGAAACTTATTTGAAAAAAATTGGCTTAATATTAGCCAAGTAAGATATATAGATAGGCGCTTCTCGAACTGAGGAGCGTCTATCTTGTTTATTATATATCTTTGTAACTATATTCTATTAACAAGTAAAAAGTAAGATTATGTCAGGTATATCGTATATGACACAAGAAGGCTATGATAAAGCCAATGGTGAGCTAGAACATATGAAGACCAAAGGAAGAGAGGAAGCGGCTAGAGAAATAGCAGAAGCGAGAGATAAAGGTGACTTGTCTGAAAATGCAGAGTACCATGCTGCCAAAGATGCTCAAGGGCTTCTAGAAGCTAAAATCAATGAACTTGAAAAGGCTTTAGCCAATGTGAGAATTATAGATGCGAGTCAATTGGATAACTCTACCGTTACCATCTTATCTAAGGTAAGGATGAAAAATCTGAAAATGAATAAAGAGATTACTTATCAGATCGTATCAGAAACAGAAGCGGATCTCAAAAACAAAAAGCTTTCTGTAAATTCTCCAATTGGTAAAGGACTTCTTGGTAAAGCGGTAGGAGAAGTGGCCGAAGTAGAAACTCCTGCGGGTATTATTAAATTCGAAATATTAGAGATCACTTTATAATATGGCAAGTATTTTTACTAAAATAATCAATGGTGAAATCCCTTGTCATAAAATAGCAGAAGACGATAAATATTTTGCCTTCCTAGATATTAATCCTGTCAAAGAGGGGCATACTTTAGTGATACCTAAAGAAGAGGTAGATTATATTTATGACTTAGAAGACGAGACCTTAGCAGGTCTAAATATATTCGCAAAAAAAGTATCAGTAGCAGTAAAAAAAGCATGCCCTTGTAATAGGATAGGTATTACTGTAATCGGTTTGGAAGTGCCTCATGCGCACATTCATTTGATTCCTATTGACAAACTCAATGATATGAGTTTTGAAAAACCAAAAATGAATCCTTCTTCAGAAGAATTGGCAATGGTAGCGGAGAGGATTAGATCTTTTTTGTAGATAATCATGCTCTATATTGAGCTTAATGAAATAATAATACAATCATGTTTCCAGATTATGATGTCATAGTAGTAGGTGCTGGCCATGCAGGCTGCGAAGCAGCAGTTGCTGTCGCCAATATGGGCGGTAAAGTATTACTAGCCACTATGAACATGAATACCATTGCTCAGATGTCTTGTAATCCTGCAATGGGTGGCGTAGCTAAAGGTCAAATCGTCAGAGAAATTGATGCTTTAGGTGGCTATTCAGGAATCGTGACCGATCATACACTGATACAATTTCGAATGCTTAATAAATCTAAGGGGCCGGCAATGTGGAGCCCAAGGGCGCAAAGTGATCGAATGGAATTTTCTACGAAGTGGAGGCAGATGCTAGAGGCAAATGAGAATATCGATTTCTGGCAAGAGATGGTTACAGGATTAGTAGTTAAAAACGGAGTCGTTAAAGGGGTAAGAACTGGAATAGGTTTAGAAATTTTATCCAAATCAGTAATATTAACCAATGGTACTTTTCTAAATGGATTGATTCACATTGGAGAAAAGCAATTTGGAGGAGGAAGAGCTGGAGAAAGAAATAGTACGGGTATCACAGAACAATTAGTGAGTCTTGGATTTGAAGCAGGTAGAATGAAGACTGGTACGCCACCGCGAGTAGATGGCCGGACATTACATTGGGATCGTATGGAGCTACAGCCAGGAGACGAAAACCCCTCTAAATTTTCGTATACTGATACACCTTTAGTGCAAGAACAAGTGCCTTGTCATATCACTTATACAAGCCCATTGGTTCATGATACTCTTAAAGAAGGCTTTGAGAAATCTCCAATGTTCAATGGCCGAATTAGGGGATTAGGTCCTAGATATTGCCCTTCCATAGAAGATAAGATAAATCGTTTCGCTGGCAGAGATAGGCACCAATTATTTGTAGAGCCAGAGGGAAGATACACGAACGAAATTTATGTCAATGGTTTTTCTTCGTCCTTACCAGAAGATGTGCAATATCATGCCTTGAGAAAGGTGGTAGGATTTGAAGATATGAAAATGTTCCGTCCTGGATATGCCATTGAATATGATTTTTTCCAGCCTACACAATTAGATATTTCTCTCGAAACTAAATTAGTAAGAGGATTATTTTTTGCTGGGCAAATTAATGGAACTACAGGTTATGAAGAGGCAGGATGTCAAGGATTAATGGCAGGAATTAATGCTTACAAATTTGTAAAAGATGAAGAACCTTTGGTAATCAAAAGATCAGAAGGTTATATCGGTGTTTTGATAGATGATTTAGTAAACAAAGGTACTAATGAGCCTTATAGAATGTTTACCTCCAGAGCAGAATATAGAATCTTACTTCGCCAAGATAATGCTGACCTTAGACTGACACCTATCGCTAAGTCAATAGGAATGAATCATATGGAAGAGCGAATGGAAAGAGTAGCACAGAAAATTGATAATCAAAAAGCGATTGAAAAATATTTTGAGAAATATAGCATCGATCCAGAAATCATAAATCCAAAACTAGAAGAAATTGGTTCCTCTCCGATCAAGCAAAAAGTAAGATTAAAAAGTATTCTTTCAAGGCCTAATATAAGTATGCCATTATTACTAGAAGTGCTTCCTGAAGCGAAAGCACATTTAGCGCAATACGATGAAGAAACTATTAATCTTGCTGAAGTATCTTTAAAGTACGAAGGCTACATAAAGAGGGAACAAGAGATGGTAGATAAAATGAATCGACTAGAGCAAGTAAAACTCACCGAGACATTAAACTATCATGATTTAGTTTCTCTTTCGGCAGAAGCAAGAGAAAAACTTACGCAGATCAAACCTAAAACGATTGGCCAAGCAAGTAGAATTTCTGGAGTGTCACCAAGTGATGTTTCTGTCTTGTTAGTTCATATGGGTCGTTAAGCAAATTCAATATGCAAAAAATAGAACATATAGGTATTGCCGTAAAAGATATTGACGCAGCAGATCTGCTTTACACAAACTTACTTGGTGTACCACCGTACAAAAGGGAAATCGTAGAATCGGAGAAAGTGGTAACTTCTTTTTTCAGAGTTGGAGCAAGTAAAATAGAGTTACTTTGTTCTCTTGATCCTAATGGAGTGATTACCAAATTTGTAGAAAAAAAAGGAGAAGGTATCCATCATATTGCATATGCCGTTGTCGATATTGAAGCAGAGATGAAACGTATGGAAGCGGATGGATTTAAATTACTTAATGAAAAACCAAAACAAGGCGCTGATAATAAGTTGGTATGCTTTATACACCCTAAAACTGCTGGCGGTGTACTAGTAGAATTATGCCAAGAGAGACCATAGAATTACTGCATACCTTTTTAAGTTCAAAGCTTTCTTTTTCGGTATTCTAAACTGTACTAAAAGTACTGATGATACTACTTTGAAAATTTTGAATTCAAATCGCTTAATGATCTCACTTGACAATCTTCAAAACTTAGTGGATCGTAAAATTAGTTTAGCGATCCATACGAGTTATATCGACGATTAGCTTATCGTAAACATATTTGATAATCTACTCTTACCTTTAATCCATGGACCTCACTATATTTCAGTTTGTACTTATTATCGTAGGAGGCTTTTTGGCTGGAGTCATGAATACTTTAGCGGGTTATGGTTCTATGATTTCATTATCGTTGTTGATGGATGTAATAGGTTTGCCTCCTAATATTGCCAATGCTACTAATAGGGTGAATGTTCTTGGTCAATGTTCTGCAAGTTCATATGGCTATTATAAAAATGGAAAGGTTGATCTTCGATCTAGCAAATGGATTATTGTTACTATGGTATTAGGCGCACTCCTAGGGGTGATCACTGTACTACAGGTTAGTAATGACCAATTCAAGGACATCTTTAAGTATCTTATTATCGTAATGTTTTTCATGATTCTTCTGAAGCCTAAAAGATGGATGAGAACCGTGAGCGAAGAAAGTTCGATTGCATTTCCTATAAGAGTACTGGCTTTTTTCGCCTTGGGATTTTATGGTGGATTCATTCAAATGGGAATGGGCGTATTTTTTTTAGTCTGTATGGTATTTCTTGAGCGGAGTACGCTTATTAGAGCGAATGGTATTAAGGTTACAATTGTGGCTATTTACACAGTTTTCGTCTTAGCCATTTTTCAATATCAAGGATTAATTAATTGGAAAGCAGGATTGCTTATTGCAATAGGCCAAACCACAGGAGGATATCTCACGGCTAAATATGCGTCTCAATCTCCAAATGCTAATAAATGGGCCTATTATGTTTTATTGGTAATCGTAATTGGTGTCATTATATATAAGTTTGGTATCGAATAAGGCACACTCACCACATAATGCTCTCATTTTCTTTACTCTGAGTTAAATTAGTTTTATATTTAATCCTTTAATAGATTGATCCCTATTGGATTAACGACTTAACACTAAGTAAATAAATCACTATATAATTGGTGAATTGTTTAGGACAACTACAAAATAGTATACCATGGCTGATTATATGAGTATAGACCATTTACGGTTTCTACTGTACCAAGTTCACGATATAGAGAGCATCTTATCACTGGAGTATTTTGCAGATTATGATAGATCTTCTATAGATATATTGATAGACTCAGTAAAAGACTATTCAGATAAAGAGCTATATCCATATTTTAAAGAAATGGATGATAAAGGAGCTTATTTTGAAGATGGCAAAGTACATGTTCATCCTCAGATAGGAAAGATCATGAAAGACTCAGGAGCTAATGGATGGCTAGGAACTACTTTCGATTATGATGATGGAGGGATGCAGATGCCGCATACGGTAGCTAATTCACTATGGCATATCATGGAAAGCGCTAATAATCATGTGCCAGGCTATTTAGGACTTACCTCAGGTTCGGCTAATTTGATTAGAACTTTCGGAACCAAAGAACTTTATAATATTTATGGCCCCAAGATGCTCTCTGGAGAATGGGGTGGTACCATGTGTCTTACGGAGCCTCAAGCTGGAAGTTCTCTTTCTGATATTAAGACTTCTGCTTCATTGAATGAAGATGGATCTTATAATATCAAAGGGCATAAAATTTTTATCTCAGGTGGTGACCATGAGTATTGCGAAAATTTTGTGCATCTCACCTTGGCAAGGATAGAAGGTGCTCCTGCAGGCACTAAAGGGATATCTCTTTTTGTGGTGCCTAAAAAAAGGATTAAACAAGATGGCTCATTAGAAAACAATGATGTAGAGACAGCCGGAGATTTTCAGAAGCTCGGACAAAAAGGATATTGTACGACGCATCTAGTATTTGGAGAAAATGATGATAGTAAAGGTTGGTTAGTCGGTGATGCCAATAAAGGTCTGAAGTATATGTTTATGATGATGAATGGCGCGCGTATAGATGTAGGTCTTACCGCAGCTTCCACCGCAACAGCCGCTTACTATGCATCATTACAATATGCCAAAGAAAGACCGCAAGGAAGACTTGTCAGTGATACAGGAAAAAAGGATGCCACAGCAGAGCAAACTTTAATTATCAATCATCCTGATGTAAGAAGAATGTTACTCTTACAAAAAGCTATCACCGAAGGTTCTATAAGTCTATTGCTTGAATGCAGTAAGTATGCGGATATTACGCATGCAGGCGAAGGAGAAGAAAAAGAAAACGCATTGTTACTTTTAGAAATATTAGTACCTATAGCTAAAACCTACCCTTCAGAAAAAGGGCAAGAGTCTATTAGTAATGGATTGCAAGTATTGGGTGGATATGGCTATACTTCAGAATTTATTCTACAACAGTACTATCGCGACATCAGAATAATGAGTTTGTATGAAGGTACTACAGGGATTCAGTCTATCGATTTATTGGGTCGAAAAATTCCTATGGCTAATGGTAAAGCGCTTCAGCTCTTGTTGGCAAAAGCTACAGAGGTCATTAAGCAAGCAAGTAAATTTAACGCTTTGACACCCGAGGCCTTACAGCTTTCAGAAGCTTTAGGTTTAATGGGTAAAGTCCTTAATCATCTCGCGCCTATTGCAGCTCAAGGGAAAATAAATACATATCTTTCTGATGCGACTATTTTTATGAAGATGATGGGTAATGTGGTTATTGCTTATCAATGGTTGCAGATGGGACTAGCTGCTGCAAAAGCCCTTGATTCCGATTCGATGGATTATGAAGAAAGATTTTATCAAGGTAAGATTACTACAATGAAGTTTTATTTCAAATATGAATTACCGTTGATAGCAGGTGATGCCAAAACCTTAATGGATGAGCAACGCATTACTATGCAAGATGATGTGCTTTCAGCTTTAAGTTAGTAAGCAAACTATTTTGATGTATTCTATGTATTATTAAATGAAGCGTTTTTTTAAAAAAATAAATATAAAATGAGCACAGAAATTTTTGAAGCAATAAAGACACAAGCTGCAAACGTTGGTCCATTCGGAGCTAAATTGAAATTTGTATTAGGTGATGATATTATTTTGATTGATGGAAGTGATGGTGAATCAAATAAAGTATCTACAGATGATGTAGATGCTGATACTGTTATTATTTGTGAGAAAGAAACTTTTCTAAAATTAAAAAGTGGAGACCTTAATCCAATGATGGCAGTTATGTCTGGAAAAGTAAAAATCAAAGGGGATATGGGCTTGGCGATGAAATTACAATCACTGATATAAGAAATTTGCGATATTTAAAATAAAAAAATGCTTGGTTGAATTAGTTTTCAGTCAAGCTTTTTTGTGTGCGATCATTTCTAATTTAAACTTGTAATAGTCCTTTACTAATTTCTTGCGCTATCGCCCTTTTTTACTATCTTTCAAATCTACTAAGAACATAAAGAAAATGGAGATCAAGAGGCTATTCGATTACTTATATCATCAACAGAATAATCATCCTTTAGAGCGGAGTTTTGGAAGAAAACATGGCGAAGGCTGGAAATTTTTTAGTACCTCTGAAATTATAGAGGAGTCGTTAAAACTTGGATCAGGTTTGATAGATCTGGGTATTCAGCCAGGGGATAAAGTTTCCATTGTTGCTTATACGAATCGACCAGAATGGGTAATTGCAGACATGGCCATTCAGCAAATAGGTGCTATTTCCGTACCCTTATATCCAACCATCAGTGCTAAAGAATATGAATACATATTGACTGAAGCGGAAGTAAAATTAGCAATAGCTGGATCTGGAGACCTTTATGAAAAACTACAAAATGCCAATGTTTCATCTCTGCAAAATGTAGTGATGATGGACAAAACTCCTGATCGCTTATTCTGGAAAGATATTCAAAGTGATACACATTTAGACCAGATCAAAACGATAAGTGATAATATAAAATCGGATGATCTAGCGACGATAATATATACTTCGGGTACCACAGGAAATCCAAAAGGTGTAATGCTTAGCCATACTAATATTATGGCTGCTGTCGATAATACGATGGTTGCATTGCCTTTATCAAAAGAATGTGTAGTCGTGAGCTTTTTACCATTTTGTCACATTTTTGAGAGAGCGGTAATTTATGCTTATCTCTACCATTCAGCGATAGTGCACTGTACAGGTACGGATAATCTCGGAGGTCCTACAGGAGATCTGGCCACGATAAAGCCGCATATGTTTACAACGGTTCCTAGGCTCTTAGAGAAAGTGTATGAAAAGATTTATAATAAAGGTCTTGATCTTACTGGAGCTAAGAAAAAACTCTTTTTCTGGGCTTTAAATCTTACAGACCATTTTGAAATGGAGACTAAGCAGGGATTATATTATCGAATGAGAATGAATATCGCGAATAAGCTCATATTCTCTAAATGGCGTGAAGCTCTAGGCGGAAATCTGAGGGCTATAGTAACAGGAGCAGCTCCCTGCCCAGAAAAGATTGCGAGAGTATTTTCTGCAGCCCAAATACCGATAATAGAAGGTTATGGATTGACGGAGACTTCGCCTACATTAAGTATTAATCGATATGGCGGTAAAGGAGCCAAATTAGGTACGGTAGGGCCGATACTTGATTGTGTAGATATATTTATTGATGCGAGCGAGGGTGATTATAGAGAAGGTGAAGGAGAAATATTGGCAGACGGACCTAATGTTATGATGGGTTACTATCGAAAACCAGAGCAAACAGCAGCCGTGTTTGTTGAGAAAGAGGGTAGAAAGTGGTTTAGAACAGGAGATATTGGTAAATTAATAGATGGTCCTCACGGACATAAATACCTTAAAATAACCGATCGTAAGAAAGAATTACTGAAAACTTCTGGGGGCAAGTATGTAGCACCAGCACCTATAGAAAATAGATTCAAAGAAGATTTTCTTATCGAGCAGATTATGGTAGTGGGGGATAAGCAAAAATTTGTTTCTGCGCTTATAGTGCCAGCTGAAGAGCCTTTAAAAGAGTGGTGTGAAGAGAATGATGTACCCTATAATTCGTTGAGTGAGGCCATAGTCAATCCTAAAGTCATAGCTAGATTTCAAGCATGCTGTGACCGATTTAATCCAGACTTCAGTCATATTGAGCAAATTAAAAAAGTGAAACTCATAGATAAAACCTGGGAGGCTACCAGATTAGATGGAACAGATGCCGAATTGACACCTACGATGAAGCTCAAAAGACGCGTCATTAGGGAGAAATACGCCAATGAAATTCAAGAGATGTACAGCTAAACATAAGGATGTCAACTTTAGCTTTATAAGGACTAAAATTCTGCCTTATCCTTACTATCTTTGGAGTTACTAGTAAGATGCACTATGGTCAATAAAAGCATCTTGTATAACTTAAGAATATGAAGAATTTTATCTATTTCGCTTTTGCCATTTGTTTTTCTATTACTGCCACAGCTCAAGTGAGTTTTCAGAGGCTGTATGATGTTGTTCAGGATTCAACACATATTCTTTCTGATGGAATAGCAACAAATGGTGGTGGATTTGCCACTTTAGGAAGTAACATAGCAGTAGAAGGTCAAACAGGAATTATTCACAGAGCAATTTTTACTACTTACGATGGTAAAGGTGAAATTCAATTGGCGAAAGATATTTATCTAGCTGATAGCACAAGACTTTTAGGTACTTCAGAAATAGTACAATTAGATAATGGTTCTTTTGTAATGTCGGCAAATTTAGAAGAGAATGATTTGAGTAATTGTGTTTTTGCCGTAGATGGTGTTTCAGCGGATCCACTATGGTCAAGAAGAATAGGTGATGAAACCCAAATAAAGGTAAGCCTTAGCAAATTCCCTAATGATGATGTATTAGCGGGTTCGACAAATGCCCAAGAAGGATTTAGTATATGGCTTTCCAGAATGAATAGTATGGATGGAGCAGATGTTTGGGCTAAAGAATTTACTGCCCAAAATGAAGATGGAATGGTTATTCTTTCTGACTTATTTGATACCCATATTTCGGATCTAGATAGTAATATCATAATGACTGGTCAGACAGCCCTTTCCCAAGATAATCTCGGTTATCACGTAACTAAGGTAGATAAAGACGGCACCGTCATATGGTCCACTAGAATAGTAGGTGCGCCAGCAGATCATAACTATATACCGCTAAAAGTAACTGAAACAGCCGATAGCTCAATCTATGCGATTGGAAGATTAACGACTGCTACATCTCTGAATATGTTTTTGACGAAGTACGATAATACTGGAGAAGTAGTGTGGTGCAAATCACTTACAAACAGCAATACATTATTTACTACAGGTACCAATATTGTGCCTCTAGGACAAAATCTCGCAGTAAGTCTTCAAGGAACTAATGATGGATTAGTGACAGAATCTAGTATGATGGAGATAGATACTTCAGGAAGCATTCTTAATGTCCAAGTGTATAGAGATTCTATGTCTTTTTTCAACCTTCCTTTTGAAGGATTAAGTCCTACCGCTGATGGTGGTGTGGCTAGGTTCACAAACCATTTTGAACAGCCTTTAGACTTTGTAAGTGATATAGTAAAGACTGGTCCTGATTTACAAACTCCTTGTAGCAGTTCTGGATCTGGAATGTTGAACGATGTTTCTTTCAGGTCAAGTAGATTGATATGGATGGATAATGATTTTGTAGATAGCGATACATTGGAGTTAGATATTAATAATGTAAACTATTATGATGTGCCGACGATATCTCCTACGCCTGATCAATGGTGTCCCAATGAAACCATCATAGATACTTTAGATGCTACTCCATCACCATTGCCTGACGGAGTAATCACTTATGAATGGATGGGACCTGGAGTCAATGGTAATACTAATCCATTCGTGGTGGGTATGGAAGAAGGTGAATATATGGTGACAGTTACTATTAATGATAGACATTGTTACACGCTATGTGATACTGTGAACATAACAAGATTGCAAGAACCTACTGCCGAAATTAATCCGGATTTCTCGCAATTTTGTGTTGATGGAACTGTTAATTTAATTGGAAATGTAAACGGTGCTTTGCCAATAGAATCATTTAATTGGAGCACGGGTCAATCAGATCCAAGCATTAATGTAGATACTGAAGCGACATATACATTAACGATTGTGGATGCATGTATGGAAACGGCAACTGCGAGTATTGATCTTACTTTTCCTGAGCAGCTAGAATCTATAACAATATCGGAAACTGTCATTGAAGATTGTGATGATTTTTTAGCAAATTTATCTGTCACAACTAATGTTGATGGAGCATCAGACATTTCTTATGTTTGGTCAGATCCAGATAATATTACTGATATTGGCAATGGTACGTTTAACGCAAATGCACCAGGAACATATACAGTGACTGTAAATTACTGTGGTCTAACATTGACTGAATCTATTACAATAAATTCTAATCCTCCAAGCCCTAGTACAGTTATGGTTCAAGCGAACATACTAAATGAAGATTGTGAAAATTTCAGCGCTACTCTAACAGCGGTAACAGACACTAATGATCCAAGATTATCATATGTTTGGAGTAATGGGCAAACTTCGAACAGTATACAAGTAACAGATGAAGAGCAATATTCCGTTACTGTTACACTTTGCGGAAATGAATCAATTGGCCAAGGAATGGCTATGGGTAGCGAGACATTAGGAGATCTTCAATTCCCTAAGGTCTTTTTTCCTAGAGGAATGGAAGAAGAAAATAGAACTTTTGGTCCAGTGAATCCATGTGGATCTGAAATCACAAATTACACTCTTAAGATTTATAACAGATGGGGAAATGAAGTTTTTACATCTGATGATGTTAATACAGAGTGGGATGGTATGCATGGTGGATCTGAAAGTGCATCTGCCGTCTATGTTTGGGTAGCAGAATACGATTTGGATGGAGTACCAATCGACGAACCGCAAAAAGGTGATGTGACTCTTCTCAGATAAATTTAAATTATTTAGATAGCGAATAAATAAATGAAAAATCTATGAAGATATATCCGTTTCAAGCTATCTATCCTAACCTTACTTTAGTGACTTCTCCGGACTCTTTTTTTGG
>CALBEE010000243.1 GCA_937927575.1 uncultured Saprospiraceae bacterium
GGTTTGGATATGGAAATACATAAAACATTTCAAGATCTTCATGACGAACAATATATCAAATCAATTGACTTTAATTATAAAGTGTTTTATGATGATCGTGATGGGAATAATGTGGAAATAAGTAGCCAAGCCTATTGTCAGGCTTTTGATTATGACGCGCTTTTCGATCTACCAATATTCAAATTCAGTCAACATATGCATGAAGACTATAGGGATATGACAGCAGCTCCATACGATACAGCATTTTGGCAACTCTTCGACGAATTTAGATTCCATGACAAATTAGTAGAAAATGAAAAATTCATATTAAACCATCAATTTAACAATTCTTTTGTCATACATCAAGACTCTACAAATATCAACCAACTAGAAACTCCGTACTACAACTGGAGTTATATTAGATATAAAATTAGTCCATTACCACTTGATGAAATAATAAAGGAGAGAGAACGTACTTTTTTCGAATCTGATCTGTATAAATTAAATACAAAATTATACCTTGATATAAATGAAATAAATGATTCGATTATTTATCAATTGGTATCTATACTCGATCCTGTGGATACTTACTACAAATTGACTATAAATACTAATGATCATCATTTTATGAATTTGTACTTCGATCTAATGGAATATCATAAGATACAACTAGATAATACTTTAAAATCTCAACCACTTCTAAATATGGAATTCATTAGAGAGACATTAAATCAAACACAAATAGCTTATAGAAAAGATTTAAAGCTGTTTTTGAAAGAAGCGGATCGAGGAAAGAACCTACTTAAAATGGCAGAATGGAATGATTACATTATGCAATTGACAGGCGTTGACAATCAAATTCAGATATCTAAGAAGTAAAAGATTAACCTCAAACAAATTATTTATTGTAATCTATTCAACTTTCTTCTTAATCTAGAGTTGTAGTGGCATACAAAACTATAAACGATGTTTGGATTATTTAAGAAAAAATCACCGATTGAAAAACTTCAAGCTGAATATAAAAAGCTCATGGAGGAATCCTTTCAACTCTCGACCACAGATAGATACGCCAGTGATGCTAAAAGAGCAGAGGCAGAAGAAGTGGCAAAAAAAATAGAAACGCTAACTCAATAGCATTCTACTTAATTTTATATATTTTCAACTCATCGATATAAACTACATTTTCTACCTTATTGCACCAAGCCAAGACCTTAATTTGGTCTATATTATTTTGTCTAGCCTTTATGTCTACATAAAATGTTTTCCAAGTGCCATCTCTTGCAACGTCTTGAATTCTAGCACTTTGGTCGGAGACAACTTTCCCATCAGCCAGCAATTGCACATGTAGATTACTCATATGGTTTCTATTCCATATTCGGTGTACTCCTGCTGTAACAATTTGTGCACGAAATCTATCTCCTTTTTTGACTCCTCTAATCGTTGTGTCTAACAAAGTGAAAAGACCTTTCTTATTAAGCATAAAAGTATTGCTGTTTTTATAGAGTCTATCATTACTTCCTAGGTGCGTATTGAAGTCCTCTTCAAATAATGCTTCAGAAAGATCAACTTTGCCTAAAACAGCATCACTATTATCTAAAAATGTTTTCCAGTCAGGATGAATATCTTTTGCTCCAAAAATTTGCAAATAATATTTTTTACTCATGTAAGAGGTTTCAAATCCACCCCAAATTTGTGCTTGAAATGTTTGGAATATATTTAACCATATACAAAAAACAATGAATAGGGTACTTAATCCCTGTATTATTCTAGGACTATTCTGAAGTCGCTTTAAGAATGCCGCTATGCCCAAAGCGAATAATACATAAGAAGAAATCATTGCCCTCTGACCAAATCCTCCTCCATACCAGTAATTATCCCAGCTAAATATGATATAAGTACTAATGATGAGAAAAAGTATTATTGGCTTGGCAATTGATTTTGTTGAATCAGATTTATTTAAGTAATACAGCCCTATGATACCCAATATCATAATAGGTGTGTAGATTAACCATCCTTTTCTAAAACCAAAAAAACATTCTTTTAAATAGCGTCCATCCCAACTAAAACCTTCTCCTTTGTAACTGTATACTATCCAATCACCACTTGAGTACTTCCAATATATTAGTTGAATAGATATTACACATAGAGCTGCAATTGTGGCTAATATAAATTGAAGTTTAAATTGCACTAATAATTTATACCTAGCTTTTAATTCTTTAGCATTTGAAATACCCCAAAAGAATACTAGCAAAGTCAATAAAATCTCTGTTGGTCTAGTTATAGCAATCAATCCTAACAATATGCCAATGAATACAATTCTGAACCAACCATACGATTTATACCAAACTATAGTATGGTAAATTACCAATGCAAAAAGCATGAAAAGAAAAGAATGAGACATCATAGTCTGGCTTCCGGCATATATATAATAGTTAGTGCCCAATGCTACCAATATAATAGTAAGACCTACTATCCAATCCTCAAAATATATGCTTAACAGTTTGCGTAAATACCATAAAGCGATTAACATATATAACCAACCAATAATTATCAACCCTATTTGGTAAGGTGTACTAAAGCCATCGGCTAAATGATTAGTATTCAGTGCGTATATATGAGCAGTAAGAAAACCTGGTAAATATGAAACTGACATCCCAACTGGATATTTGATCACTTTCGCTCCAGATACTCGTGTTGGTGCACAGTTATCCAAACCATTAATGTTATACCTTTCGATAATACTGTCTCGCCAGTCTAATTCTTTGAGGTCTTTATATATAAATGTAGCTGGTAAATAGGCATAATATCCCGCAATGTCGTAATCAATTAAATGCAATTTGCCTTTACCATAATAGGCAAGGGTAAGTACTGTTATTGCTAGTACAGATACTATATAACTTAATATAGACCATTTACTTTTTTGCATTATTATTTATGAATTATATAGTTGTTCCACAGAATAGAATTACTATCATTTTGTTCTACTACAGCATCTGTAGCAATATGTCTAATTAATAAATTATCTATGATTTCATTTTTTTTAGATGTAGATAAAATTCTTACTTTTTCCGTTTCTATATTTGATTGAATACTGGCAGTTATCTTCACCCAGTTATCACTGACATCTTTAGAAAATTGAGAGTCTACAGAAATAGATTGTAGGATTTTTTTATTACTTCCGACAGATTGAATTTCAAATTTTGGAGTGTATTCATGCTTTGGGGTAAATAATGTCCAAAACGAAATTTCAACATTTATAGAATCTCTATTTTGCTTTAATGGCACTTCAATAAATAACTCATTTTTCCCAGATTGGATGACATGGCATCCCTTATCATATCTATAGGGTTCATCTATGTTCTGCTTATTAAAGCCGTTATAATAGAGTGGCTGACCATAATCTTTTATTTTATATCTTCTTTTTACACTATCAAGTACAGGAGACTGTCTAATACTATCGATTTCTAATCTGTACATATCGAAAAATTCGTATTTCGTGAGTTGTTGAGATCTTGAAAGAATATAATCTTGATTAGTCATAAGAGAATCCTTTCTACTCATATCCATTACTAGAATTGGTTTGTCGTTGGGAAATTGTTCGACTACATTTTTTTTAATGAGCGGATGGCTTCCTAATTGCACGATATTCATAGCATGGTCTAATGACATTCTTGATAGCATTCCATCCACTAAAGGTAAACCCGTCGCAAGTGACATAGTCGTACTTTCATATTGCGACCTCCAGTGTAATTTGGTTGTCAGTTTACTTGCCCATCCTTGCATAATCGGTAGAGCTAAAATGGCTTGATAGTCATCAGGGTTAATATTATTTTTAGATAAATATTTCTTCCAATTAGTAGTACGCTTAAACATATTTCCATGTTTTGACATTTGCTCATTGTAATCATAGAAGCCTTTAACTGCTTCAAAAGTCCATAATGATGCTATCAACAACAAACCGACTAAATATATTTTTTTAGGGAAATGGTATTTCAATATATAATGTAGCCACCAAGCGACCCAAATACAAATAGCGAAATAAGCTAACCAAATAAACCTTCCAGAAGCTTTAAAGAGTAAAAGGGCACTAAAATTTGATTTAATGTAATCTTCAACCAATGCAGGAGTAATACCATTACAAGCAATTAGGCCCAATAAGAAAGCCCCTAATAAAATATACTTATAATCAATGCTTGGATACTTAGCGACTACAGGTGCTTTCTTGATTATTCTAAATATTAAAACTATGATTAAAAGAGCAACAGTTAATAAAGGCACTAATCCGAAATTTATAGTGTTTTCAAAACCTGATGCAGGTATAGAAATAAATTGACTAAGTATCTTATTAGTAAAACCATATTTACTACTTAGCATTCCATTAAAGGTGACGTCATATAGAAAGAAACCGCTTTGCTCTTTGATCCTATTCACGAATGGATCGCTCCATTTTATAACTGCATAGCCTACTAGTATAATAAACGATGTAAACGCAAAACACTGATAGAAAAATAGGTTATTTTCTTTGGATTTAATTGCCTTTACAAAGCTGATAATCGGAATGAACAATAATCCTGCAAAACCTATGTAAGGATTGTTTAGATAAAAAAATGTAGCTATTAAGAAAAACAAAAGGTCTCGATATTCCCAACGCCTTACTTCAAATTTTCGCAATGACCAATAGATACACATAGGAATATAAAATGGGTAACTCAAACCATAGTGAGATACAATTCTAAATGTTTGCGGTGACATAATGGTAATAGCCACTGATATTAACATTGCGAAGTAAATATTGACATTAAATCTCCTAAATATCAGATATAGAAAGATTGCACAAACCGGTAGCAAGTACATGATCATCCCATTAATAATACCCATAGAATAAGTACATGTATCAATTCCTAAGTTATTTAATGTTGACATTAAAATACTTAAAGCGCCCTGTGCGTCCGTCATAAATATGGATTCTCCAAAAGGATAATTCATGCTTTCTAGCATTAGTCCAGATCCATGACAGGTATGAAAAGTTGTATTGAAATATAGGAACAAAGCATCGCCGCCAAAGGCAAAAGACATATCATTAGGACAATAGAATATTCGTCCAAAACATAATAACTCTATGAGTAAACATAATACGACTACGAGAGAAATTTGTATATACTTATTCTGCTCGAAATTCATAATTCCTAGACGTGGTTTTCGACATTCTTAGCTTTTACAAGAACTGCTTCCACCATCTCACTTTTATAATTTTCCATACTATTAGCTACTTCTTTATCAAAGGCACCAATTATAGAAGCTGCTAATATACCTGCATTTTTAGCTCCATTAAGTGCAACAGTAGCTACAGGAATACCATTCGGCATCTGTAATATGGATAGAATGCTATCCCATCCATCTATACTATTCGAAGATTTCACCGGTACACCTATTACAGGTAGGGTAGTGAGCGATGCCACCATGCCTGGTAAATGGGCTGCTCCTCCGGCCCCAGCGATGATTACATTAATTCCTCTTCCTCTAGCCGTACGAGCGTATTCAAACATACGATCTGGGGTTCGATGTGCGGATACTACAGTCATCTCAAAATCAATACCCATCTCAGATAAGAAATCCGCAGCTGGCTGCATCACAGGTAGATCAGAATCTGATCCCATTATAATTCCAACTTTTGAATGACTCATGACTATATTATTTAGTGATTATTTTTAAGGTATCCTTTACGAAAGTAGCTTTTTCAATAGCTCTGTCCAAGTCTTTATCTACTATTGTAGCATGGCCCATTTTTCTATAAGGTTTAGTTATCGCTTTACCATAAAGATGTAAATGCGCACCAGAGGTAGATAGACATTCATCTATATTCTGATACACAGCTTCTCCAGTATGTCCAGGGGCTCCTAATAAGTTTACCATTACCGCTGGTTGAATAAGCGTAGTATCACCTAAAGGCATTCCTAAAATTGCTCGCAGATGTTGCTCATATTGAGAAGTAATATTCGCTTCTATAGTATGGTGTCCACTATTGTGCGGTCTTGGTGCTACTTCATTGATGAGAATTTTATTGTCCTTGGTTAGAAAAAGCTCTACAGCGAGCAATCCTACAATTTTCATTTCTTTTGCTATGGATTCCGCTAACTCAATAGCTTTCTTCTGAATTTCCTCATTTACTTGAGAAGGGGAAAATAGATATTCTACCAAATTTGCAGTAGGATGAAATTCCATATCAACTACTGGAAAAGAAGAAACGTCTCCTTGTGGATTTCTTGCCACTATTACCGCTATCTCTCTATTAATATCCACTAAAGGTTCTATCACGGATTTGACATCCAAAAGATTTGATAGATCACCTATACTTCTTACTATATGTACACCTCTACCATCATATCCATCTGTCCTTGCTTTCTGCACAAATGGAACACTAAGTTTTCCATCCAAAACCCATTGCTTTATTTCTGAGGCATCTTGTGCTAATACAAATTCGGAAGTTACCAATCCTTTTTCTTGATAAAATTGCTTTTGTAAACCCTTGTCTTTGATCATATCTAAGAGATGTGGCTGAGGGTAGACCTTCTTGCCTTGTTTTACTAACTCATGAAGAGCATCTGTATTGACCAATTCTATTTCGACAGTAACTACATCTTTGTCCGCTGCAAAAGCTATGATATCATCATAGTCTTTGAACGATCCCTCTGTAAATGACATGCACGATGCTGCTGCTGGGAAATACTTATCGGTATCTAATACATGCATTTGCAAGCCCATCATAGACGCAGATTGGCCTAGCATCTTACCCAATTGTCCTCCTCCAAGGACACCTATTTTTTGATTCGTATAGCTCAAGAGTGTACTTATTTTCTTACGTTGTATAATTAAACGCTAAGATATAGTTAGTAGAGCTATTTATTGTGGATTATACCGATAAGTTTAGGTGGGCATATTTAGTGTTAAGTTCATTTTTTATCAAATCTGGAAAACGATAATAAACCATAACACTCCATATAAAGCTTAAGTTATACATTATAGAAAAAAATACGATCGGAATAGTCATTTCGGAATCGATATAATGTACCCATTTAGAATCACTTATAAATTGACTAGATATAAAGGGAAAAATAGAAAATACCATGGCCCAACTTTTAAATATACTTACAACGAGGTACTTATCATCTACATTCCCTTTTTCGCTTTTTACTATTGATTGCATAGCACGTAGAGATGCGTATCCAGTTATTAGTACAGCAAAAAGTAAAACATGTAACATCGGAGTGCCAAAAATAAAGATGAGCTGAAAATTAATAAACGTAAGTAAGGCCAAAATAGATACGAATGGTAGACCTCCATATCTCATAAATTCTGAAAATATTACTCTACGCCAATACTTACCCATTGCAGATTCGCTTTGACGTACTGTATTCGAAAATCCACTAATCGGAAACTTAGAATATACTTTCTGTAGCGCATCATTAAAAGAAAGGGACGCATCACTTTTCATCTCTACTTCTATATCAGAGGCCAAATGATCGACTAGTTCATGCTGTACATCTATATATCTTACATATTTAGAGCGTACAAAATCGAAAAGTGTATTAACTTGTTACTTATTTAATTCTTTCATTTTCCATAGATTTTATACAATAGCTACGTGATTATATTTATTCCTTATGACATCCTTAAGAAGATTAGGAAATAAAAATATTATAGCTGCTGAAAAGTATAATGAAATAGAGCCAAGAAGCGAATACAACATAACAGATGAAGATCCTGGATTGAAAGCATTACTTACCGGGTCCCATAGAAATAAGTAACTAAATCGAGACAACACTAAAGGAATAAATATGATCGCAAATACAAATACTTTCAAAACATTATAATAAAGAAGTTTCTTGTTCAAATCATCTTTTATGATTATGTAACCAAGGTACAACATCATTTCTATAGATGATTTACCGAATGACTTTCCAAATAAAACTAGAGCTAAGATTGCAAAACCAGTAATGAAATAAAACCAAGACTTTGTGGCTACTATACCAAAATATCCTATGCTGAGATACATTATTAAAAATATAGTAAGTACAAATCCAATTAAAGGAACACCATAACCCACCGTGAACATAGACATTAATTTTCTCAGCCAAAAAATATGCAATGACTTCTCTAATTCCTGAGTATATTGACCAAATCCCGTAATTGGATACCTGCCATAGACAAGATCTAGAGATTGCTCAAAAGTAAGGTTGGTATTAGTCGTCATTTCCTCTTCTATAGAAGATGCCAGATGGTCTACTATTTCGTGTTGTACATCATAGTATTTTACTCCCTTATCTTCCACAAATTTAAAGAGGTATTCGATTTGTTTTTTGTTAAGTTCCATAATTCTAATTAGCTAATTTAAGATAAGGGTATTTGGAATTTATTTCTTCTTTAAGTAAATCTGGAAATTTAGTAAGACATGCGTGACACCATATAAACGTAAATACTACAATTACAGATATCGCAACTATGTACCAATAAGAATCGAACATTAGAGTATTTTCATCTTTAAAAAAATGAAATACATTAAAGAGAGATAATGGTGCAAATAAGAAGACCGTAACTTGTCCAAAAAACATTCTAAGTACTAAGAATTCTTTTTCCTTTTTACTAGAATAATTCAGATCATTATATGACTTAACTAATGTGTAAATAACTGTTATCAACAATATAGTTAATACACTTCCAAGAAATAATTTACCATATAACACACTACCTGATGTGATTGCACCAAACAATAATACAGTGAATATTAGTATAGGTATTTGAAAATATATTTTAACAAACCCTAACGTTTTTCTTTGCCAGTATCTATTCATAGATTTTTCTTTCTGGCGTACTATTTTGGTTAAATCATTAGGAAATTTATTTAAAGCCAGAGAAAGTTTTTGTTCGAAATTTAACTCAGGATTTTTATATGTAATGCGCTCGATATCCGATGCTATATGATCAACCATTTCATGTTGAACATCGATATATCTAACACCTCGTTTATCAAGAAGCGAAAATATTCGCTTTAATTTATCTTCTGATAATTCACTGATCATAAGCTACGCAAGTTTTGGATTAATCAATAACTGCATACTTTCCATATAGGTTTTCATATCATCTAGC
>CALBEE010000244.1 GCA_937927575.1 uncultured Saprospiraceae bacterium
CATAACCGAAATCAAAGCTTGAAACTTACGGGTTTGTTTTTTAGTTAAATTTGCGCAAACTCTTCCCTCTGATCATCCCTGAAGTCCACGTTCAACTAGTTCAGTGCAAGCTCTTCAAAGGGACACATACTTAATGGGGTTTGCACTATTAATAGCGGCTATCATTTCTTTATGGATATCAATTAAGTTAAAATTTGCTCGAGCCCTGTATCAATTGTATCCCTTTGAAGGGATTATAGGGATGATGAATTTTTATTATGGAGCAAGATGAAAACATATTATAAATCGATTACATATTAATACCTAACCCCACAAAAAATTACTCTTGATCCATCATATATGCTTTTGATTCATGCCAATTCCAAGCAAATCATCTCTAATCTTTGCCAGCCTGACAGAATTAAATTAATTCAAGATCGCCAATTCCATAATTTTCGTCATTCATAACATTAATTATACTATAGACTCAAAACATTATATCGATTTATTAATTTTTTCTATATTGCAGTACAATTGCAAGCCATATTGCATTTATAATGATAAATGCCATAACATATTATATATCAAGTGCCCCATTGATGAAGCCATATGTTTGTTTGAATAATTACTACGTGCCTATTAACCCCAATCCTAATTGCCCTTAATAAGTAGATAATTATTCCATTCAAATTAGCGGATAACACAGAATGGACGGCCCTACTGCTATGCAGAAGGGCTTTTTCATTATATACATCTTTGTAAGGAAATTCAGAAGAACCTTAGATACTTAAAATAGAATCAAATTTTTATTGCCATGCTAAGGATTAATACTCATCCAAGTAAAAAGCGGTGCCTTGGCTATTCGCTTCTTCCCTGCGTCACTAAAATAAAAAGGTCCACCCTCTTACGAAGACAGACCTATATTTTCTATTTGATTTAGTGCGATTCTTTTAAAACCATGAACTCTTTCTCCTTCGAGTTTTCTTAATACCCAATATACCTAGCAGCCCACGAGTTAATTCTCTTGCAACAGTTCGACCTATCTGTCGAGTGGTCGTGCTATTAACGACTTTTTCGAGCGTAGATTTTTCCCCTCTGCGACTTGAAGTTTTTCTGGCTTTATCTTGTTGCGCTTGCAGCTCCTCCTGAATTTCTTCGGATTGCGCTTCTTTTATTTTACCCGTAAGTAGTTCATACGCGCTGTCTCTATCGATCACTTCATTATACCTATCTATGATATGTGATTCAGCCAAGATATCATCCATTTCTCCATTCGTTAGGACATCCATCCGAGATTGCGGTGCTCTCAAGAAAGTATGTACCAAAGGAGTTGGTCTACCCTTCGCATCTAGCGCACTAACTATTGCTTCCCCAATTCCTAACTCAGTTAACAATTGATCGACTTCATAATACTCCGTAAGTGGATAATTTTGAGAAGCTAATTTTATCGCCTTTCGATCTTTAGCAGTAAATGCTCTTAAGGCGTGCTGAATCTTTAATCCTAGTTGACTCAATACACTCTCTGGAATATCTGTAGGATTCTGTGTAACGAAGAATATACCAACTCCCTTGGATCTTATCAACTTTACAATTACTTCGATTTGATCCAACAAGGCATCAGAAGCCTTATCAAAAATCAAGTGCGCTTCATCAATGAATATTGCCAATTTCGGTCTATCCAGATCCCCTTCTTCTGGAAAGGTTGAATATATTTCTGCTAACAATTGAAGCATGAATGTCGAAAACAACTTTGGCTTATCTTGAATATCTGTTACTCTTAGCACCGATACGATCCCTTTACCTTCATCATTGATCCTACAAAGGTCATCGACGTCAAAAGATCTTTCACCAAAGAATAAATCTGCACCTTGTTGCTCAAGTTCAATGATTTTTCTCAGAATCGTTCCAGTAGATGATGTCGAAATACGGCCATACTCTTCTTTAAAAGCATCCTTGCCCTCATTCGTCACATACTGTATGGTCTTCTTAAGATCCTTAAGATCCAATAAGCCCAATTGGTTATCATCTGCATATTTAAATATCACGGAGAGAATACCTGATTGAGTATTGTTCAATTCCAAAATTTTACCTAATAATATAGGCCCAAACTCAGAAACCGTAGCACGGAGTCTTACTCCCTTTTCACCAGATAGACTCAAAAATTCCACAGGACTCGAATCCGCAATAAAGGGTAATCCGATAGATTCATGTCGTTCATCAATTTTCTTGTGGCCTCCACTAGCTACAGCTATTCCACTTAGATCACCTTTAATATCCATTAATAAAGATGGTACTCCTTTGGCGGAAAGCTGCTCTGCCAAGATTTGTAATGTTTTGGTTTTACCCGTTCCGGTAGCTCCGGCTATAAGACCATGTCTATTCAATGTGCCAGTAGGTATTCTTACAAACGATTCATTCATTACTGCTCCATCTAACATAGAAGCACCTAGTATGATCGATTCATCTTCGAATGTATACCCAGCCTTGATCTCTTCCAAAAACTTCTCCTTAGCCATATATCGTATTTTTCGCTAATATAAGGTGATTTTACCTATTTGAATATAAAAAAGAGATAGGTGAAGGTTGTTGCGCTGTCGAGTTTTTAAAGACAGATGCTGTTTAGTTGTTGAAGTATCGATCTGTTAGGGATGCCCTTGAGATGTAAAGCTGCTGATCGGCTTAGTAGAAATAAGATATATACACCATGGATCATAAAGAACTAAACAGCTTAATAGCTTGATATATAAGAGTTAAAACACCTCAACACCTTCATTCTAAACAAAAAAAGGTACTGTTATAAAATCCAAATAGTTTCTTGATTAATTTATGATATTTGTCTTTGACGAAGAAGAGCTTCTGACGATTGATCGTACAGATGTTCATTCTGTGTAGTGGGAGGCTCGTTAGCCTCCACTACTTTG
>CALBEE010000245.1 GCA_937927575.1 uncultured Saprospiraceae bacterium
GATCGTATTTTCTGTGTCAATGTTATAGGTAGCTGCAGTAGCGATAGATTCAGTGAGGGGCTGATGCTGATCGATGACTCGGCCTAAGTGGTCATACTTGTCAGTACCAGATACGATCAATCCTGTAGTAGTATGGGTAGCCGTAGAAAGTGCTGCTAGGGTTTTAGTTTGTATCGCTCTTTGCAGCCCATCTTCAAATTGATAGACTTCTAGCGTGGATCCATCTTCTGGATCATAATGTTTTGCAATCGCGTAGGGCACATCTGCACTTTCGTGATACTCAAATTGGACAGAGTAGGGAAGTCCTGCTTCTATTTCATAAGGATACGTGATAGCACTTGGTCTACCTTTGACATCCACAGCGTATGTAGTAAGATTACGATTGATGTCGGTAGAGCTAGTCATCTGATTGTATAATGGCTCATAGGAATACGTCGACTCATATCCATAAGCATCTATTTCACTCACTAGATATTGATGTTGGATTTCGTCGTAGGTATTCGTAAAAGTCATTCGCTGACCCAAATGATTTTCAGGTTTTGATAGAGTCAATACGTTTCCGTATATATCATAAGTCATGTCAGTGACCGCAAAATTTTGAGCTTCTATTTGCCTTCGCATTTGAGTTGTATTGCCGCGATCGTCTATGGCATATTCTGTATTTCTGAGAATGGTTCCAGCGACAGATACTCTTTCTGCCGCTTGTTTATTGACTATGTATTTGTCATCATCATAATGATAATCAATGTCTATGATTCGCGTATATCCTGCTCCATCATTATCGATTTCTTGTATGATATTACCATATGAGTCGTAGATGTATTGATTGGTACGTGTAAGGAAATTATTTTCTATACCATAATGTTTTAGGGTTCTAGTTTGTAATGCTACGAAGCCCATCGATAGATCCGAATCTACAATAGAAGGAGATACCGGTCCGCCAGTTGCTATGTCTTTGATTTCATATTGGTTGGTAGTCTCTTGGTATAGTTTTCCATCGGCGTCTACCAATGATTTTTTTCTGAGCATTCCTTTGAGTAGATAGTTATCTGTATGATATTCTGAGATGACACTTCTTACGATTTGTTGATTGGCAAAATGATGTTCGGTTACCGTATTAAATCCATAAAATTGTCTTTCATGTCGATCATACATTGGATTATCATATTCAAATCTTTTTTCTTGAAAACTTTCACCGTCACCGACGATTCCATCAAATACTTCTAAGGAATTCATCACCCATTTACTGAAAGGAATCTCTTTAGTATTGCCTGCTAATTCGTAATCGATGCTGGTGTACAAATTCATCGGCCCTTCTATGAAACTGAGAAGATTGGTTCTTTTGATATTAGATGATTGTACTTTGAGTTCTGAATCATTTCTTTTAGCGCTCAAAAAATCTGTATAACCGTCGCCATCGATATCGACAAATGCATCATGGACACCACTTGATCCTTGCCCACTGAAAGCAGAAATATTGAAGCAGATTCTAAAAAATAAAAATTCTATACAAAGGGTTCCAGCTCCATTAATGGATTCTCCGATGGAAGCGCCAGCATCAAATACATCTTGATCAAACCATTGTACAGGAGCACTAAATCTATTTCCTTTATTGATGCGTACTACATAAGGATCGATGGAAATAACTTTGTCTAATAATGCATCTCCATTAATATCCATAAATCCTAAGTCACTATTATTTTCGGTACGACTGACGCTGATTCCTCCAGCTATACTATTATTGCAAATACTAAATCCTAATCCACCGCCATAGTCATAAGCGGTCCCTTTTCTTATTTCTGAAAACAACCAATTTTCTATCGGCCCAAATTCATATCCTAGATTGAGAGAGACTTCTCCATTGGCCATGAGTTTGTCTTCGAGTCCATCTCCATTGATATCCAAAAATGTGATTTCTGCTTCATCTTTATCTTGCGTAAAATTGCCAGAAATACCGATGGCAGCATTGGCTGATTTGAATGCATTCCTCGCTTTATTCAGGCCTTTGTTGATTTTATTTTTAATTTTTCCGACGATTTTATTACTACCAGTTCCAGAAGTCGATCCTACATTTTTTGCGCCTGAGCTAACGTATGATCCACCGATTCCTCCACCGATACCTTCGCTCACGGCATAATGCGCATCTGTGTCAAAAATGTTTCCGTGATTGACAAATTGCGAAGACATTCCACCTCTTGGATTGGAGTATTGAATGCGTGTTTCGCTAACGAAGTCTGGGTATCGATCACCATTCATATCTGTGATATCAAAGACTGTCCACGAGCGTGCATTGGTATAGCCACCGCCTAACGATCCTGGACCTACTGCAAATCCTGCGCCGACGCCATCACTTCTCAGTCGAGTGATCAAATCATAGGCAGGAAATCCGTCACCGCCTGGAGTCGTACTAAAGCTTGCATCAGGATACTTATTACCATTTCGCGAAGAAGATATCGTGTTTCCAGTGAGATAAATGGATGCATCCGACCCTCGCCATGCCGAGCTTTTTAGGTCAGGACGCATCACAATAAATTTGTCATCTGCATCGAGATTTCCACCTTCGAGATCTTCTTCGGGTGTATCCTCTCCGATAAGCAATGTATCTTCTGCTACACCATTGGTGTCGATTTCTAATTCGCCAGTGAAGATCGGAAGATTACCAAATCCACCATTGGAGTTATAGGTAAACTGACCCCAACCGCGATAGAGGTGACCAGAATTTTCATCGCCAGCTATTTCACGGCTATGTAGATTACTATTAAAAAATAAAAGAGAATCTTGCTGTCCTGTACTCCTAAATCTTAGGTCGGCATCCATGACAGTAATTGTGTTATGAAAGAAGTCGATGTAGATCGTGTCTCCTGCTAAGACTTCTTTATTTATATTAATCAACTCTAAAGAATCTGTAGGAGTATTTGAGTCTGCAACACGATCGCTTCTTACGATGAGATTGGAATCTATTTCGTTTTTTATTTTGACAGCAGCCGTAAAAGAAAGATCTGAAAATAATCCTAATATGATATTGTCTTCATCAGATACAGTGGCCTCGAGAATGATGCTTCCATCTGTAGGAGCGATAAAAGGCACACCTGTTAAAGTAGAACGCTTAAACGCTTGATAATCTACAGGCGGACAAATGCTGACTATAGGATCTCCATTGGTATCCGTAGTAGGATTTCCATTGTCAAAGGATGAGTAGGTAATCGTCGGTGTCCATATTATTTTAGCCCAATCTACATTAGATAATGCGGAGATAGAAAATTTCAATTTTGTTCCGGCAATGGCATCTAGGTTTGTAAAAGCTAGCGTTCCATTATGAATATCTTTGGGAGCAAAAACAGAATCAATATTGATCCCACCTTCTATCGATAGTCTAATAGAATCTGTAAGTATGGGTTTGATAAAATGTCCATCTATCGTGATCATACCGTCACTTGGAATAGTGATTTCACCTTTACTGCTTACTAAGAAATCTTTGGAAGCTTGATAGATGTATTTCGGTAAACAATTGGCATCTACTTCCGAAGGGTCTTCATTGATGTAAGTAATGATAGGATCCCATCTCACTTCATCATATGCACCATCAAATCGAGAATTGACTCGGAAATATATTTGTGTTCCGCGAGTTATAGAAACGTTATTGACTCCCACTGGACTTTGGGTGCTAAAATCGTTTTCATCAATTAAACTAACCCAACGTTCGTTATCTCCAACTTGAATGGATACTCTAACACCATCAGCTGTTTCGTAGGCATTGGCCTCGGCAGAAGTATCTTCTATTAATTGTACGTCACCAGTTATGGAAATAATACCATCTATGGGCGCTTGCCACATTCTTACTACATCGTGTAATGGAAATTGATTTTCAAGTTCTTGCTGTGCATTTGGATCAATAGTGATTAGATCTGGATCCAGTGCTTCACCCATAAATATCGGACTCGGAGTATCGCCACTAGATTTGGTAAATTGAGGATGTCCTTGCGCATTTAATGTATTAAAATAAACTTCTCCGTTGCTGGCTATATCTATTAATTCATCACCGTTAAAATCAGCCATGTAGGTAGTGATTTTGGTGGTGCCTTCTTCGTGACTATATCCTCCGAAAAAGGAAAGTAAATTTACTTCGGCTCCAATATTCCATGTGCCAGTATTAGATTTACTGAAGTCAGTAATGCCAGTAATTTCTCGTTTGTTTCCAAAGCCAGTAGAAGGAATATCTACTCGATGTAGATTAGGTCGATAATATAATTTTCCATCTTCTTTCCATACTTTGTCTGGTAATCCATCACTATTGATATC
>CALBEE010000246.1 GCA_937927575.1 uncultured Saprospiraceae bacterium
AGACCAAAAAGAATGGGAGCGAAGTCAAAAAATCGCATTGTGGCAAGAAGGAAAAGCAAACCCATTTGTGTTAGATTGTAGTTTAGCAGCTAGAATATACTGCAATGAAGTATCGCCAGAATGTATGGCAGTGGATACGGAAGATCATTTATTTGACTTGGTAAAAATTTACCCTAATCCAGCTTCGGACATAATCTATCTGGAAGGAATAGATGTAGGAAAAATTTCTATTGCTGATGCGCAAGGTAAAATAGTAAATCACAAGGTTGATAATGGTAAAGTTGATATATCTCAATTATTGGATGGGATCTATTTTATGGTCATCGATTTTCAAGGGAAGCGATATACACAAACATTCGTGAAGTACTAGAGCCGTTAAATGAGTACTGTTCCACATCGTAAGATTATTCATGTCGATATGGATGCTTTCTTCACTTCAGTGGAGCAGCGTGATAATCCAGCACTTAAAGGAAAACCGATAGCAGTAGGAGGTAGTAGTAAAAGAGGAGTAATTGCAGCTGCAAGTTATGAAGCTAGAAAGTACGGAGTGAGATCTGCAATGCCTGGCGCTCAAGCCGCAAAACTTTGTCCACATTTAATTTTTGTTCCTCATCGGTTTGATGCTTATCGTGAAGTTTCTGATCAAATTAGAGAAGTATTCGCAGAGTATACTGATTTGATTGAGCCCTTATCTCTGGATGAGGCTTTTCTAGATGTCACTGAAAATAAACTGCAACTTAAATCAGCTATTAACATTGCAAATCAGATTCGAAGAAAAATAGAAGAACGTACGCAATTAACAGCTTCTGCTGGGGTATCAATAAATAAATTTTTGGCTAAGATTGCATCAGATGTTAATAAGCCCAATGGTTTGACGGTTATCATGCCTGATGAAGTAGAATCTTTTTTAGAACAATTAGAAATAGATAAATTTTTTGGCGTAGGCAAAGCTACCTCCGCTAAAATGAAGGCCATGGGAATATTTACTGGTGCTGATCTTAAGAAATATAGCATGGTCGAATTAGCAGAGCGATTTGGAAAATTTGGGAGATATATTTATAATGCTGTTCGAGGAGAAGATAATCGGCCAGTAAAAGCTAATCGGATTCGAAAATCTATTAGCAAAGAGACTACCTATGATACGAATCTTATTACTTATGATTCCGTCAAAGATGCACTACAAAACTTAACCATCCAATTGCATAAATCTGCGGCAAAGAGAAATATTTTGGGTCGTACAATTAACCTCAAATTTCGATTTGGAGATTTTCAAACGCTAACAAGAAGTAAGACAATTAACCACTTTACTAATGACGCCGATTTGATTACTAAGGTTTCATTGGAATTAGTGGAGGAAATAGATTTTTCTGAGAAAGGTGTAAGATTATTAGGTGTAGGTTTATCTAATTTAAATACCGAACTCAAAGCGAACTATCAGTTAGTCTTTAATTTCCCTGAAGGAAATTAAAGACGGCCAAATACGCATTTCAGTATTTGGTGAGAGAGAAGTTGTGAAGGAAATTAAAGACGGCCAAATACGCATTTCAGTATTTGGTGAGATAGAAGTTGTAAAGGAAATTAAAGACTAATCCACTCATGTCACTTCGAATTTATTCGAAGTAAAAACTCTAACTCGATACAAGAGAGATGATTTTAATCCGAAGCATTATTAGAAAACGAGTATTTTCATTTGCTACTAAAGTAGGCAAAGACAAAAGCGATGAAGAAATAAAAATGATTCTACTTCAAGCTAATATAATTATTTACATAAAGCTGATCCATAGAAAATTAAAGACTAATCTACTCATGTCACTTCGAATTTATTCAAAGTAAAAACCCTACTCGATACAAGAGAGGTAATATTAATCCGAAGTATTGTTAGAGAACGAATGTTTCATTTGCTACTAAAGTAGGTAAAGACAAAAGCGAAGAAGAAATAAAAATGATTCTACTTCAAGCCAATATAATTATTTACATGAAGCTGATTATGTAAAATTAAAGACTAATCCACTCATGTCACTTCGAATTCATTCGAAGTAAAAACTCTAACTCGATACAAGAGAGGTAATATTAATCCGAAGTACTGTTAGATAACGAATATTTTCATTTGTTACTAAAGTAGGTAAAGACAAAAGTGATGAAGATATAAAAGCCATTCTACCTCAAGCCAATACAACTATTCCCATAAATCTGATCCATAGAAAATTAAATACCAATCCACTCATGTCACTTCGAATTCATTCAAAGTAAAAACTCTAACTCGATGGAAGAGAGATAATATTAATCCGAAGTACTTTTAGATAATGAATATTTTCATTTGTTACTAAATTAGGTAAAGACAAAAGTGATGAAGAAATAAACTTCATTTCACCTTGAGTAAGTACAATTGCTTTTATATAGATGACTAGGAAATTAAAGACTAACTGACTATTGTTCTTTTGAATTCATTCGAAGTAAAAGAATTGTAGGACGTAGTGGAAGTGTTAAGAGCTTGTACAAATATTACGTTCAGCAAGCTCTACTTAGTTAGTCATTAGACTTGCCCATTCTTTTACAAATTCTTTTTTTGCTCTATTGCTCTTTTTCACTTTACCTGATTTCACTAAATCCAAAACGAAGAGTTGCCTTGGTGATAATA
>CALBEE010000247.1 GCA_937927575.1 uncultured Saprospiraceae bacterium
ATCAAAGATTGGTTTGTATTGAGTAAGAGGGAACCTGAAAATGTTCATTAAATAAAAACACTCATTTCACCTGCGAGTATTTTTTATCGGTAATAAATTATTGAACATTGTTTTAGTTCGAATTGACTTAATTTACTTGGAATTGGTATTTCTCTTTTACTTGGACAAGATTTTTTGTTTTTTTTGCAACGTGTTTGATATTTAGTCAAATGAATAATCCTTTATTTCTTCATTTAGCTTTCATTCATTATATTACAACTATTATAATTAGAAAACAGCTTCCTACATGAAACGAATATTAATTCTATCTATTTTATTAATCCAATTTGTAAGTACAAGCGCTCAAACGGTCGACATTCCTGATGGCAATTTTTTACAAGCTTTAATTGAATTTGGAGTAGACACTAATGGAGACGGAATGATACAAATTAGTGAAGCAGAAAGTGTGGATTCAATAGATGTAAGTCAAAGTAACATAGAATCGTTGGAAGGTATAGATGCTTTTCAGAATCTAATCTACTTCGATTGTTGGAATAACAAACTATCAACATTAAATTTGACACTTCCCAATTTAGAGCAACTCACTTGCAGTAGAAATGAGTTAATGTCTCTAGATTTGTCAGCTGTCCCTAATTTGGAGCAACTCGATTGCGGTTTTAATCAATTAACTTCGTTAGATTTAGCAGGTATTCCCAATTTGAAGAAATTAGTTTTGGGAATAAATGAGTTGCTCACTTTAGATTTAGGTCCTGTGCCTAATTTATTGTATCTTGATTGTCATGGAAATAATTTTGCATCTATCCAATTGACATCTGTTCCTAATTTAGAATTTCTAGAATGTGGTTATAATAATCTAACTTATTTAGACTTGACAGGGCTCCATGATTTAGAAGAATTAATTTGTAATAATAATGAGTTAACGTCAATAGACTTGTCATCTGCTCCTAATTTAGAAATTCTATCAATTAAATGGAACAATTTAACTTCTTTAGACTTGACAGGACTTCCCAATTTAGAAGAATTAATTTGTGATAATAATGAAATAGAGACTTTAGAGTTGTCAGGGGCTACCAATTTACTAGAAATAAGATGTGACCGTAATAAATTAACTTCAATAGACTTTATATCTATGCCTAATTTAGACCGTTTAAGTATTGCATCTAATGAGATTACTTCTTTAGATTTGATGCCTGTTCCTAATTTAACTTATCTAAATTGCAGCTACACCAAATTAGAAGCATTAGATCTAAGTGCTACGCCTCTTTTGAGGGCGTTACAGTGTGAGGTAACTGAATTTGAAGTTCTTGACATATCTAATCTTGTAAATTTGAATACGGTATATTTTGGTGGACTCAACTTGAAGTATGTAAATATGTTCGATGGCCACCACATCAATAATCCAATATTTTATGCGGATATAGATAATCTAGTATATATCTGTGGTGATGCTCAAGAATTAGAATTACTCGCAGATAACATATTCGGATGGGGAAATATTGATTTATCTAATTTTATTATTAATGAATTTTGTCCAGATGATTTTAATTCTTTGATAGATGCAGGCGGCAATTTGGCATTGGGTACAGACGCGGATTGTTTGAATTCATCGCCACTCTCATATAATTTGCCCATAGAAATGGAATTACCATCGGGTAGCTCTATGATTCATTATTCCACCAACTTTGAGTACAATATAAGAATTCCTTCTAACGAATTAGTTACTCTTAGAGTTGCTGATGTTGATCCAGAGCTCTACAATGTTTTTCCTGAATCTCATGAAATAAATTCTTCAATTGATATTGACGGTTTAGATTTTTGTATTTCACCCACGGAAATTTTGAAGCCCAATATTTGTCTTTCGATTTATACCACTGATGAGCCTGTACCAGGATTTGAACATGTATATACAGTTGACTTTGTCAATATAGGTAATGTACCTTCAGATGGCTTGATTCGTTTTGAATATGATGCTGATATTATGACTTTCCTTGAGTCCGATGATCCTTGGATGGATTCTTCTGGGACTTTGGAATTGCAATATCAGAGTCTATCTCTCTTAGAACGTAGATTGTCAGAATTGACTTTTGTAATGAATTCACCAATGGATACTCCCCCATTGGTTGGTGATGAAATAGTTAGCGTCAGTGGCTCACTTTTTAATATGGAAAGCGACATTGACAGAGCCAATAATTATACTTCTCTGAATGAAATAGTGGTTAACTCTTATGACCCTAATGATAAAACATGTCTTCAAGGCGATGCGATCTATCAAGACTCATTATCTGTACCATTAAATTATAGGATTAGGTTTGAAAATATCGGTACAGGTCCAGCTCGGAATGTAGTTGTGATTGATACTTTAGATTCGAATGTATTTGATCCTAGTTCATTGCGGGTTATAAGTGCATCACATGTTGTAACTGTGAGTGAAGTGGATGGAATCGTAGAGTTTCAGTTCATAGATATTAATCTACCTTTTGAAGATGAAACGAACGATGGCTATGTAATCTTTTCTTTGAAAGCAAATGAGTCCTTAGAAGTAGGACAAAAAATTGAAAATAAAGCCAGTATCTATTTCGATTTTAATTGGCCTATCGTTACTAATGTTGCCTCTAGCGAGATAGTCATTGACTCTGATGGAGATGGATTTCATAATCTTGAAGATTGCAATGATGATGATCCTAGTATCTATAATGGAGCGTCAGAAATTCCGGATAATGATATTGATGAAGATTGTGATGGAGAAGATTTGGTCACAACTGTATTTGAGATTGCGAATACAAGTATTAATATTTTTCCAAATCCAGTGCAAGACATCGTGAATATTGACGTTAGAGGTCAGTTGAATTATGAAGTATCTGTTTTTTCAATGCAAGGCAATTTGATTAAAAGAAGCTTAAATCAGTCAATCATTTCGGTTCAAGACCTGACTAGTGGCATATATTTTATGGAAATTCGGTGCATTGATTCCAATGAAAGAATCCTCCAAAAACTAGTCATTGATAAAGAGTAGAGGAGGTCCGGCTGATTTCGATGGGACTGATTGCTATCGATTAGAAAATGACACCATTCAAAACTATTAAATGGATTGATCCAAATGCATTTTTATTGGAAAGGTAGAGAAACTGATCTAATACACCTACTAATCAATATATTACACATATAATTTTAACCCCATATATTTGTTTTAACGATTCTTTCGCTTTAACTTGTGAACTTCTATCTTCTACATAAAGTTATAGAAGCAACTTAATCTAACAACAATTATATCTTATGGCTATCCGCAAAGAATTGATCATCTTTTTGTTGGGCTTTTGCCTTACCACTTCTTGGGCTCAAAACGCAAATCTTACCCTGAACGACAATCAGATTGATCCAGCCAAATCACATACATTCGATTTACCTATCGATGAAATCATATCCGCTCTTGATGCAGCTCCAAATCATAATACTGAGCGTGAGCTAGAGGGAATTGAAATAGGGTTAGTACTACCTGATGGTAATCCCTTTTTCGTTGAACTACATGAAGCTCCGGTGAGCCAATTGGAACATTATAATAAGTATTCCCAAAATAAAACTTATAAGATTACAGGAGGAAGTAATCCTTACTTAGGTGGCAGACTAGCCATCTCTCCAAGAGGGGTGAGAGGACTGATATATACAGACGCTAAGACTATTTTTGTAGAATCGATAGACGGAGAAGAACATATCTCCTATGTCTACAGCAAAAGTAGTGGCTTTAGCTGTGATGCCAATATGGAAGAATATAGACCAGAAGGATCAAATCAAGAGCGATCCTCTACTAGCATCGGTGATGAAATTACTGAATATAGAATAGCCATTGCCACGACAGGAGAATGGTCAAATGAACGCGATGATGATATTGTGGTAATCAATGATGAAATCAACACTTATCTGGTGGAATTAAATGCAATATTCGAAAAAGAACTCGCAAAGTCTTTCGTTTTAATTGCTGACAATGACAATCTTATCTTTTTCGATCCTGCCACAGATGGATTGGATGAAAACAATAGAACCGCATCTGCTCAAGCTACAATAAGTGGAATTATTCCTTCTGCAGATTATGATCTCGGACATGTCTTACATGAAATGACTTATACAGGTCCTGCAGGAGGTGCTACGGGTTCTGGAGTAGCAGGACTGGGTGTTGTTTGCAAAAGTAGTAGAAAGGCGGAAGGCTGGACTGGTGTCGGGGGTAATTATAATACTTCTATCGTGATGGATATTTTTGCACATGAAGTCGGACATCAATTTAATGCTGCCCATTCGTTCTATGGTACTTCTAATTTTTGTTCTGGATTCAATAGATCCGCAGGTTCAGGATACGAACCAGGATCTGGAAATACAATGATGAGTTATGAAGGCATTTGTCAAGCGAATGGAGCTTGTACAGGAACGCATAACATTACACCTGTATCCAGCACTATATACTTTCATGCTCATAGTGTAGAAGAAATGTTGGATTATACAGATATCTGGACATGTGGGACCACTACATCTGTAGGCAATACTCCACCTGTAGTTACTGTGCCATCCAACAAAACTATACCTCAAGGGACTCCTTTTGAATTAAGTGGATCAGGTACCGATGCTAATGGAGATCCTTTAGTTTTTACGTGGGAAGAATATGATACTGACTTTTTGATTTTGAGTTGTCCTGATGGTCATCCAAACGATGCTGCAACTAGCACAACTGCTCCTCTATTCAGAAGTTTTGATCCTTCTTCTGACGGAAATTATAGATCATTCCCGCAAATGTCGGATATCTTAAATAATGTGCAGACTCTAGGAGAAATACTTCCCACAGTAGCTAGAGACATAAAACTTAGACTTACCGCTAGAGATTTCAACACCAATGCCGGCGGTGTAGATTGTGCTGATGTTACCCTGACCGTAGATGCAGCATCTGGACCATTCGAAGTAACTATAGCTAACGATCCTGATCCAGCGTTTCAGTCTGGTGAATCTGTGACAATCACTTGGAATGTAAATAATACTGCTTCCTCCCCTATCAATTGTACTAATGTAGAAATTCTATTTTCTACAGATGGCGGTATGACCTATCCTATTACATTAGCGGCAAGTACAACAAATGATGGTAGCCATACTGTAACTATGCCTTCTAATGCGACAACAGAAGGAAGGATCAAGATCAAAGGAATTGGAAATTATTTTTTCGATATCAATGATGAAGACATAACTATCATATCAGACTGTGTAATTACTGGTGGAGATATTATAAACTCAGAATCAATTACGGAGGATGCTGGTGATCCAGCTTTGGACTTAAGCTTAATTACTGGATTGGCTATTAGTCAAATGAGTGGAACTCTAGTTTCAAGTGGAACCAACACCAACCTCAATTGTGAAAATCTAAATACTGGAGGATGCGTTAGCTTTACCAATTCTCCAAAATTTGAAACATTAGAAATTACAGTAGATGAAACTGGTGATTATACTTTTACACGATCGAGCTCATATATCAGTGTGATTAATATATATGAAATTTCATATGACAATGGAAGTGTATGTACAAACTGGCTTTCAAGTTCTGCAACGTGGAATCCTTCCAATGGAAATGTTTCATTAGGATCTTCCGTTACAGAAAATCTTACCGCTGGAAATATTTACGTGATTAAATTTTCTGGTTTTGGGCCATCTAACTTGGGTGCTTTTACAGTTAATTTTAGCAATTCTGTAAGCGGAAATGTTTATGATACTAAAGCTACACAACCAGCAGGTTATTCAGTAAGTTTTGTAATTGTAGATGATAGCAATAACGTTATTGGAATAGACGAAGGACCAGATATGAGTGATGACAATGTCTATTTTGGAGGTGCGTATACGGTACACGGATTGTCTCATCTGAGCAGCACCGATATTACTAGTTATATAGGAGGATCCTTTACCGATTTACAAAATGATGTAGCTACGGGGACTGTATGTGGAGACTTTACAAATAACACAAAAAGTGTCACTGTCAATGGATGTACTCCCGGAACGAAAACAGTCACCAATACTAATAATTCAGGGAGTGGGTCATTAAGAAATATGATTGCGGATGCGTGCCCTGGCGACCTTATAGTATTTAGTCCCGGACTACCTACAAACAGTACAATCAACTTGACTACTGAAATTGTAATCGATAAAATGATCACTGTTGACGGTGATGATGTTGACAATTTAAATTTGTCAGGAGGATTTACAAGTAGAATATTTCAAATACCTAATGGAGTTTCTGTGTCGTTAAAAAACATGAATCTCATCAATGGATTCGCGTCGACCAATGGAGGTGCATTTTATAATTTAGGCCAAGTGAAATTGACTGATATTATATTCGAAAATAATTTTGATGGTGGAGATATTTCTCCTTTGACTGGAGATGGTGAGTTAATCATAGAAGGTGGAGAAATACTAATCAAAGACTAGTCATTTTTAATCATACAACAATTGTACTTTGAACAAATAAAAATCCGTTGGGAATATTCTCAACGGATTTTCTTTCTAAGATAAAAAAAAGCCACACCTCAAAAAGAGATGTGGCCGTATAAATTCTTAAAGTAAAATACTCTATTTCATTATTACTACTTAATTAAAAACTCAGTATCCGGAATTGGATTATTAACCATAATCTCAGTTACTTTCATATTGAGTGGAAACGGTGCAGCTCCTATGATGTCCATCTTATGAGGAACCATGAATCCATCTACAGACTTATAATCCGATAGCTCAGTAGTTATTACTTGTACTTGATCTCCTTCACCTTGAGACATTACCATCTTCACAAGATATCCAGTACTCATACTGAAAAATTCGGTTGACTTTTTACCATCTTTATCCATAACAGAGACCTTGTAAGCTTTTTCACCATTTACTTCTTCCACACCTTTTAGCTCAAGCGTTTTTTCTTTAGCGTAATTGAGGTGATCAAATAAAATCGCTTGTGACTTCATGCTCTCGAGTTGAGGGCCCTCTGTGATTTGTTGACTTTGTCCCATTCCTCCTACAGAAGCGATATTACCGTCATAAACAGATTCTTGCATTACATTTCCTCCCATGCTCATAGTCATCTTAAATTTGTTATTACCTTTCTTAAGGATAACAGATTCAGCATCTTGTCCCATGACATTCATTCCCATCACGGTTTTCATTGAAGTAACGCCCATCAGTTTTGACTTACCTCCAATAGCCTCTAGGTAGTTATCGATTACTTCTTCTGCTGTAATATCACCAGTCATTGGCTGATCGCTTACTTCTAATTTATTTCCATAAGCATCATAATAATCCAACTTACCGTCAGCATCAAATTGCTTTAACTTATCTGCTACATCATCCTTTGAACCGACAACAATAATGTTGGCATTTTCTGGTCTGATGTATTTTTTGGCCATCGCTTCGAAGTCTGCCTGTGATACAGCTTCTAACTTACTTAGATAAGTATTATAGTAGTCCGCAGGAAGATTATACTTGTAGGTATTACGAGCAAATCTTGCAATTGTCTGAGGAGATTCTAAAGATCTTGCAAATCCTCCA
>CALBEE010000248.1 GCA_937927575.1 uncultured Saprospiraceae bacterium
GAGTGTTGTTTTGAGAATGCTATCGTTCTCTGTTAAAGTTGTATTGGGACCCTAGGTGACTTATAACGTATCAAGTATATCTGGCGTGCATTATCGCGATAATGCTAATTTATGCAATAAATTTCACATCAAGTACAGAGCTTATCGGAACTACATAGTGCATGACATGATCATACGGTGTTATATGGTGTTTCGTTTTATTCAATCTCTGGTATTCCGTGTGTTATAGAAGTAGTTCTAATTAATTCAGTTTGTTGAATATTTGTTAATTGTTCTTCTTTTCCTTTTAATTTCCATTTTGTACTTGTTTTAACCACTAACTCTTTTCCATCATTAGTCCTTACAGGTGATACCATGCCATCAAATTCAGCTTCAATAGTTACTTTCAACTTTTCTAATAATTTCAAATCGCAATTATGGTTATTAAAGTGTTGTGGTAACCAACTGCTGTAATCTTCTAATAGCTGTTTAGATGATTTTGTGTTTGCTTCTATGGGCTCAATTAGCTGGTTTACAAAATCGAAAGTTGCAATTGGATCTATTCCTTTATTTCTCAATTCAATTAGGATGTTGACAGCATACTTTGGGCTTTTAATCATATCAATGCTTTGAAAAGAATGTGCAAAATTATGGATTGCTGAATTAAAATTCTTAATTTTCATAAGTTGGATTTCAGTTAGGTTCTCCTAAAGAGAAATAAGGTCCAATTTCTGGAATTTCATGAGGTATTACATATGTCCATTTCATATTAGGATGGCAGATATAGATGTCATCAAAAAAATCTTCCATTTCTATTTTCGGAATAGCATTTTTGCATTCAATAAGATATTGTTGTGGTTCGTTAAAAATAAGGACTTTTGACTTGTGTTGATTTAAATATTCATTAGTTGCCTTCTCTCCTTCAATACAATTTGTCACGCCAAAATTAAAAATGTGCCATAGGTAATAATCTAAGTGGGGAGCTTTTCTATTTGCTATAAATTTGTCCTTCCATTTTCTAACAGCCTTAGATACTTCACTTGATTCATCTTCAATGTATTCTTTTTGGAGAAGTTTGAATTCAATGTTCTGTTCTTTTAATTGCTTTATTATGTCATCTTCAGGTTCCATTTTCATCTTTTATGCCATATAACGTATCAAGTATATCTGGCGTGCATCTCCGCTACAATGCTAAGTTATGCAATAAATTCCACTTTACTAACAGAGCAAATTGGGACTAAATAGTGCATGACATGATCATACGGTGTTAGCTTCCGTATCTACTAACATGTATTTATCATTATTTTGATCAATTGCCCAAAGAGCCTTAATTTGCCTAAGTTCTTCTTTGGGTATTAGCTTAAGTCCTGATATTTTTTCAGCCACTTTTAATTTGGCCAAAATTGTTCTTCTACCTTCTAAAGTTATGGGTCCTAATCCAATTACTCCGTTTCTCCGTTTTTTACATCGAATAGTAGGATTGTCACGATACTCTGCTAACCAATTTCTGAAATTTAATAAGGGTTCCAATTCATTGTATCCATTGGAAACCATGTTTGTTACGGCTTTGTCTTTCCTGACTACTGTGCATGTCCAACATCCAAATCTACCTTTGCCACAAGGTTGCCCTTTTACTTCTCGAAAAACAGGACATTCTGTATCAGCATCTTTATATAGTTTTCCAATTACTTCATCTTTTATAGAGAGTGGGTACTTAACATATTTTATAGTGCGCCAAACATCTTTTATAGAATAATCTAATATTGGACTAAATATTCTTATGTTCTTGTTGTTTACTTGCTTTAAGAAAAAAGCTTCTTCTAATGAATGTTTGGCAATTGTTCGGTCTCGTTCGATACTTTCTCCAGATCTAATTCCAAGGAGAAGGATCAAATTTTTAGCTTTGTCCGTTATCTGTTTTACTGGATTTATTCTTAATCTATCAGTACACCATCTGAATATATTCGTCGGAGGTGGATATCCTCTGCCGATAACCTTTACAAAATACCTATCATTTACTGGAGGCTTTAATACTTTAAATTCTATAGGAAGATTATAAGTGCTACATTCTTCTCTAAGATTTGTTATAGTTTGATTAACATATCTAGATATAACTGGTATTTCTACACCTGTATCGCAATACACAACGGTTACTTTTTTCTTTGGCTTATTAATACCATTCAAAGAATCAATAACTAATTTGAGAAGTGCTGATGAATCTTTGCCTCCACTATATCCAATTATCCACGGTTTTTCATCTCTTAGATATATTTGTTTGATTAATTCTTTTGTGAAATTATTCTTTTCTTCAATAGGATTAAGGCATTTTGTGCAGTAGCTCATTCAGTTTTGTTTTTACTTCGTTGTAGTAGTTTGTTTCTATATAATCTAATTGATCTACTTGAAGTTTTACATGTTTATTCACTGTTATTATGTGTAACAATAAAGCTATTCCAGCGGTATAGGAAAATATAACTCTTATTTCCTCGGCATTTTTAATTCCACTTAAGCTATATATAATTATGAAAATAATTGAAATGATAAAGGCATCCGCCGATGAGGTCCAAAAAATTCCATTAAAATATATATTCTTTGATCTTATGCTTAGTGAGTTGTCGTTGTCTACTAAATTATAAAACACGTTTCTAATATTCTTATGATTTGAAAGATATTTCTTCTCTTCTTTATTCAAAGGTTCATTGTATATTTTTAAGATTCCCTTATTTATATTTCCTCCAAATATTTTGAATGAAAAGTTTGTAACAAGTTTACTTACATCTAGCTGGTAATATATGCTACCTATTAAAATTGATACTAATGATATATAGCTTAATTTAATGAATGGCAATTCTTTCATTATACTTGGCGTAACCAATTCGAAAAAAGGAATACACCCAACTAAAACTAGTAAGCCAGGAATTAGTACTCTTAAATATTTCAGTGTTTCTTGTTTCATTTTATTTTTTATGGAAGCTAACGTATCAAGTATATCTGGCGTGCATTATCTCGATAATGCTAATTTATGCAATAAATTTCACATCAAGTTCAGAGCGTATCGAAACTATGCAGCGCATGACATGATCATACGGTGTTATCTCTCGTTTTTCTTTTGATCCATATTGTCAAGAAAACTATATTAAGTATTAGACTGGCATATAATAGAAATCGCTGCAAAATGTTTCCTTTCGGGTTTTCAGTATTTGACAAACTATTTTCCTGTATAAAGTGCTTTTTGTTGAATCTATTTGAATCATTAAGAATGATTTTAGGATTAGTCCACTTAACAGTATCTAGAAATTTGAATTCTTCATCGTTTAGTTCTGTAATTTTAGGATGTCTTCCACATAAATAACTTCCTAGCATTTCTTCTTTGAATTCAGAAGCAAAAATTAATACAGTGTCACCTACTTGTTTACCATTAATTAATCCTTGACAACTAGAAAATGACATATAATCAAATACTGATATTTTAAGTTGTCCGGGATTCAAGCCTTTGATTGTTTTAAGAATATTGAAATTCAAGTATTTGAGTCCGAATCCAGTTTCGTTGTTAAGATGGAAGTTATGATTGCTGTTTATAGAAGTAATTTCGCCAGTAAATATTGCATCAGATGAGTCTATGTCAACTTTCATGTCATTAATCGGTCCTCCACAACCACAGCCAAATAAGAATTTGGCTAATAGTTGTATAGTTAATGCTAGTAAAATAGATTTTATGTTCATACTTTATAATGAGAGATAACTCCTTTAAATCTGCCACTCTTTCTTTTGGTATTACTTGTTTAAGTGTAATGTTTGGAGAGAGCAAATTATTGGTTTATTTCAGTAAAATACGCTAAATACTTAACATTCAATATGCTATGAAATATTATGCGTTTACAATTGTAAAACAAACGTTTCTCAACATTTGTAAATGTTTTTCTGAATTGAAGTTGACAAACAAATGTGATGGCTCATAATTGTCAATTTTTTATGACAAATACTTCGCAACGATTGGCATTCTTCTTCCCATACCAAATGCCTTCGGTGAAACTCTCAATGTCGGAGCAGTTTGATATCTTTTAAATTCATTAATATTTACCAAACGCAAAATTCGTTTTACTAATGCAGGATCATGTCCAGCAGCTATGATTTCTTTGGGCCCCTTATGATGTTCGATATAGAGTTCTAATATTTCATCCAGGATGTCATAGTCTGGAAGACTGTCGCTATCTTTTTGATTAGGCCTTAGTTCTGCACTTGGCGGTTTGGTAATCGTATTGATAGGTACGACTATACCATCTTTATTCATATACTCCGCCATTCTAAAAACGTCAGTTTTATACACATCACCTATTACCGAAATACCTCCAGCTAAATCTCCATAAAGTGTACCATATCCAACTGCCATCTCACTTTTGTTGGAAGTATTGAGTAAGATGTTTCCAAATTTATTAGAGATAGCCATATTCAATGTTCCTCTCACTCTAGCTTGTATATTCTCTTCCGTCACATTGAATGGTAGATCGCCAAACAATGGAGATAATTTTTCTAAGTAGGCATCATACATATCCTTTATGGGTACAATGTCATATTGGATGCCCAAATTTTCAGCTAGTGCGACAGCATCATTGACAGAATGATCACTAGAAAATTGCGAAGGCATTAAGAGTACCCGCACATTTTCTAGGCCCAATGCTCTGGCAGCTAATACTGCAGTCACTGCACTATCTATTCCGCCTGATAATCCTAATACCGCTTTAGTAAATCCAAGCTTACCGAAGTAATCTTTGATTCCCAAGACGATCGCATCATGTATATCTTTGATTTTGTCTTTGACTTGCAGATTTTCCTGCTCGCCTTTTATGATCTCGTCTAATTCGTAATGTTTGATAGCTTCTACAAAGTATGGCAACTCTTCATAGATTTTACCATTAGGAGAAGCAATTACAGATCCGCCATCAAAAATGAGTTCTGTTTGCGCACCTACATGATTGATATAAAATAATGGAATGTTATAGCGTTTTACATTTTCCGTACAGACGTGCAATCTCTCTTCCGAGTGTATATGTGAAAATGGTGATGCTGAAACGTTAATAATAAAATCTGGATCTAACTTAATCATTTCGTCCAGCGGGCAGATCGTGTAGAGTGGGTTTTCGTTGCCTATATTCCAAATGTCCTCACATACAGTAAGCGCTATCTTCTTCCCCTTATATTCTACTACACCCCATTCGGATGCTGGCTCAAAATACCTGTACTCATCAAATACATCATAAGTCGGTAATAGCGTTTTGTGCTGTACAAATTTCACTTCTTGGTCTGCTAAGAAATAGACTGAGTTATATAAATCCTTACCCTCAATCACAGGGTTGCGACTTGGAGATCCTACAACGATCGCAATGCCATCTGCCGCTTCGGCCAATTGCTGTATACTTTTTTCTGCTCGGATGATAAAATCTTCAAATTCTAAAAAATCCCTCGGAGGATATGCGCATGTAGCTAATTCACTAAAACATACGATGTCTGATCCTGCGGATTTAGCTTCTTTCACAGCTTCAAGCATCTTTTGGACATTAGCATCGAAATTTCCAACGTGGTAGTTGATTTGAGCGACAGTTATTTTCATCTTAATCTTTAATATTCTAAAAATTCGAAGATACTAATTAGAGTTTGGAAATTGGCTCAGTTTCTTACCTTTGACGCAAACAGAAAATCACTATTAGTAACATGAGCAAATTCGTAGTATCTGCACGTAAATACCGTCCGGCAGCCTTTGATGAGGTAATCGGTCAAGACCACGTAGCTAAGACGCTCAAAAATGCACTGATAGGCGATAAATTGGCACATGCTTTTTTGTTTTGCGGTCCACGTGGAGTAGGTAAAACCACCTGCGCTAGGATTTTGGCTAAAGTGATCAATTGTCAAAATAAGATTAATGGCGTAGATCCCTGTAACGAGTGTGGATCATGTAAGTCATTCAGCGACAATGCTTCTTTTAATATCATCGAACTAGATGCCGCTTCTAATAATAGTGTAGAGGCCATACGAACGTTGATAGAGCAAGTAAGATTTCAGCCTCAGCAAGGTTCTCATAAAGTCTTTATTATAGATGAGGTACATATGCTCTCTACTGCGGCATTCAACGCATTTCTGAAGACGCTTGAAGAGCCGCCTCCATATGCTATTTTTATATTGGCCACTACCGAAAAACATAAGATACTTCCTACGATCTTGAGTAGATGTCAGATATTCGATTTTAAGCGTATTCAGATCTCACACATCGTACAGCAATTAGAACATATCTGTAAAGCTGAAAATCGTTCGGCCGAACCAGAAGCCCTGCAGATGATTGCGCAGAAAGCAGATGGTGCTATGAGAGATGCTTTATCCATTTATGATAAAATAGCCAGTGCATCAGGTGATCAGATTACCTATCAAGATGTCATTACTCAGCTCAATATTTTAGATTATGATTATTTCTTCAAGATGACGGATTATCTCCTTCGTGAAGATTTTAGTCAGATCTTACTCACGTTAGATGATGTGATGAAGCAAGGGTTTGAAGTAGATCTATTTATACAAGGTATGGCGGAGCATATGCGTAATCTTATGGTTTGTAGGCATCCAGATACGCTTTCTATTTTAGAGTTGAGTGAAGGGGCGATGAAAAGATATCAGGATCAAGCAATGATCTGTACCAATTCATTTTTACTATCAGCACTCAATTTGCTGAATCAATGTGATATGTCATTGTCGACTGCTACGAATAAGAGATTATATGCTGAAATCGCTTTGAGTAAAATATGTTATTTGAATAGAGCCATCGAAGCAGATCTGATCCCACAGACTGCAGCCACTGAAAAAAAAACTCTAGTCAGTACTGATTCTGATGAGAATGTAGAGCAAAGGCAAGAAATTTCAAACACATCTTCAGTAGATAGTCATAGTAATGAAGAAGCACCTGCTGATATTCCTAAGGAAACGCAGATTGAGAAAGTACCTACTTCTCGTATAGATCCTACAATATCTACAGGCACGGCGCATCCCAGTGTTGACGATACTAAGAGTGTCGAAATGAAATCTGAAGAATCTCCTGTCGAAACCAAACCTTCTAAGCCAATTGATAATACTCCTCCAGTAGTTGCCTCAGCCGCTCCTTCAAAGATATCTAATTCAGAATCTATATCTTCTGGAGGTTTGGCTCTTAGTTCGATAGATTCACTTATGAGTCAAGTCCTTAAGGAAGAAGAGGCCAAAAAGCAAGCAAGAAAAGCTATGAGTATCGAACTCGTAGATAAGATATGGTTGGATTATATTGAAGCTAATGATTCTCCTAGTGTTAAAGTAGCATTGAAAAGTAGCTTTAGAAGTCTAGAAGGAAGGACGATTACCGTTAAAGTGGGATCTGAAAACGGTAAGAATATCATTTTGCAAGAGGATAAACTCAAGGATGAACTACGAGAAAAATTAGGTGCTGAAGATCTAATTTTAGAAGTTATCGTCGATAAAGAATTGTTTCCTGAGGTAGAGCAAGAAAAACCGAAGACATTATATAGCAATCGCGAGAAATATGAATTGATGAATGGGAAAAATCCTTTGCTCGGCGAATTAAGAACGCGATTTGATCTCAAGATTGACAAATAATTAAGATTTCTCGGTAAACTATTGACGTAGTAAAACATTTGTTACTACAAGCTTTTATATTGATGTATGAATTTAGTGACCATTAAAAAATTCTTCAATTGACAAAGGCAACCATATGCAATTAACAGTCGTATGGTAGATAAAAGACATTATTATGGGACTTGCACTAAATTATACTAACTTCGACACACCGTTAAATCAAAACACTATCGCTATGAAAGATCAATCACTTTGGTTTTTAGAAAATATAGACGTTACTGGTATTTTTTGCCCTCAAAAATTATCAGGAGTTTCTGATTCCCATGATCATAAGGTTTTTAAAAAAGGGGAGTATATCTATTTACCTGATCAAAGTTCTGATAAGATATTCTTCTTGGTAGAAGGGAGAGTAAAGATCGGTACGATGGGTGAGAATGGCAAAGAAATCACCAAAGCAATCCTGAATACTGGTGAAGTATTCGGAGAACTGTCAATGATAGGAGAGGAGAAAAGAAGAGATTTTGCTTATGCTATGGAAGAGAGTAAGGCTTGTGTACTTACTTCAGCCGAAATGAATAAGATGATGAAAGATCATAGTAGTATATCCATGTTTTTCATGAAGGTGATGGGTTCGAGAGTATTAGATATGGAAAGTAGATTAGAATCTTTAGTTTTTAAAGATAGTAGATCACGTATCGTCGAATATCTTTTAGAGCTCGTAAAGAAAAGAGGTCAGCGAGTAGGTTACGAATGGGTGGTACGTAAATTTATTACACACCAAGAAATCGCTAATCTTACAGCCACTTCTCGCCAGACAGTTACCACTGTACTCAACGAATTACGTACCAAAGAGCTAATCACATTCAATCGAAAAAGATTGTTAGTAAGAGATCTCGATAAGCTCGATGCTGAAGTAGCTTAATAGAATAATATAATAAATCGACTAAAAATGGCTCTGTATAACTATACAGAGCCATTTTGTTTTTATCCTTTTCTCAAAATGTCTAAGCGGATAGCAGGAAATTATTTACATAGATCGCCTATATAACCGAAGGCAGCATCATATCCTAGTTTACCTGCCGCACGCATATCTTCACATGCTTTATCTCCTTTATTAAGTTGAGAAAAAGCATTGGCTCTATTAAAATAAGCTTCTGGCATTTTATCATCAACATCAATGGCATGATTAAAACTAGTAACCGCCTGATTGTATTTGTCCATTCTTAAATATGATATTCCTCTATTCACATGATAAATGGCTTTATCAGGAAACATACCACACAATTTGCCATATTCTTTCGCTGCATTTTCATATTTCTTCATATTGAAGCTAGTCAATGCTTTATTGATTAAGGCGTTTTTATGTTTGGGTTCTATTTCTAATGCTGATCCAAAGTCATTATTGGCGCCGTTATAATCATCGATGGCAAGTTTTGCATAACCACGATAGTAGAAGAAGTCAGCATTTCCAGATTTCTTTTTAATCGCTTTATTGAAATCGACAATAGCTTCTTCAAATCTTTCGGCCTTTAAGTATGCTTTGCCTCTTGCTACATACGCGCCTGTCATAGACGGTTTTAGTTCTATAGCACTACCATAATCACGGATAGCCTCATTATGCTTTTTGAGTCTTCCTTTGCAGATACCACGATTATAGAATGCTGTGGCTTGCTGATCGTTAAACGAAATAGATCTTGTAAGCGATTGGATCGCTGATTCATATTCTTTTTGCTTCATCAGTACAGTACCTTTATTAAGATGCGCTTTGGCCAATTTTGGATCTAAATCTAAAGCATGGTCAAATGAGATCAATGAAGCATCGTATTCTTTGAGTTGCATTTGCGCATATCCTTTATATAAATGAGCCTTTGCAAATTTATCATCGTACTTGATAGCTAGGTCAAAGTCTTTTATAGCAGATTTATACTCCTTCAGATTAAGCTTACAATTGGCTCTATTATAATACGCCTTCGGGTAATCTGCATTGAGTTCGATTGCCTTAGTATAATATCGGATAGCCGTATCAAAATCCTTTTCTTTAAAGAATGCGATAGCTTCGTTGAAGTATTCGTAAGATTTGTTGACATTGTCTTGGGCCATGAGACTCATCGAAAATAAAATGGCCATTATTGATAGAGATACTCTAGTCATAAAAAGTATAATATAGTTAGATTAATGTTTTTCACGCTTTACTCGTATACCAAAGAAACTGCTGTAGAGAAGGTATAAGTTTCTACTAAAACGTTAAGACTTTGATATCATTGAGATAATCATAGGGATGTGTAAGCTATTGGTCAGAGGATATATATACATATGAGGTCCTCTTAATATTTACTACTGCAAATAACGCGCTAAACTTTATAATACGTATGTATGTTTGCTTCTTTTGTACTTTGATCGTTAAATTTTTAGCTTTGAGACCATAATGAGTAGAGACGAAAATAGAAATATCGAAGATCCAACAGCTGCCGAGCGTAAGCTAGACCATATTAAACTAGCCGAAGCATCTAGAGTCGAATCTGCTCAGCTAGATGCAAGATTTTATTACGAGCCAATGCTATTAGGACATCCATCCCAAGATCTAGATTTGGCTACTTCATTTTTAAATAAGCGTCTTACAAACCCAATTTGGGTATCGAGTATGACTGGCGGTACAGGTATCGCAGCCACGATAAACGAAAATCTAGCCAAGGCATGTGCCGAATTTGGTATGGGTATGGGACTAGGATCTTGTAGAAAGCTGTTGCACGATAATACTTATTTTAGTGATTTTGATGTACGAAAGCATATAGGCAACCAGTCACTATATGCCAATCTAGGTATTGCTCAGATAGAAGAAATTTGGAAAAATGGTGAATGGCCTTCTGTTATTGATCTGCTCAATAGATTGCAGGCGGATGGTCTCATTATCCATGTAAATCCATTACAAGAATGGCTACAACCAGAAGGAGATAGATACTTTACGAGTCCAATCGAACTGATTAAAAGAGCTATTGATGCTCTAGATACTTCTATAATAGTGAAAGAAGTAGGGCAAGGTATGGGACCAAAAAGTTTGGAAGCACTTTGTAGTTTACCTATTGATGGTATCGAATTTGCCGCTGGTGGAGGCACTAATTTTGCTATGCTCGAATTACTGCGTTCTGACGAATCCATGTTGAGTTCGTATAAGAATTTAGCGAGCTTAGGACATACAGCTGATGAAATGGTATCTATGATTAACCATCTGAAAAATAATAGTAGCAGTACAATTCCAGATCTTATTATTTCTGGAGGAGTAAAAGACTTTTTGGATGGATATTATTTGATTAGTAAATGTGAAGCACATGCAGTTTATGGGCAAGCTTCATCTTTCTTAAAGCATGCCATGGGAAGTTATGAAGAATTACAAATTCATGTCAAAGCTCAGATTGAAGGTTTAAGATTAGCACACACGATGTTAAGTGTAAGAAAATAATGGATCACAAAACGAAAAATATACAAAAAACGATCTCCGGATTTTCTAAACTCTCTAAAGTTGGGAAGTTAAAGTGGTTAGCAGAAAATTTTTTTAAAGATCCACAATCAACTATCGAAGAGTTAAGAAGTTATTGGCATTCAGATGATCGACAGCAGAAAATACTAGACGGTTTTTCTGAGAATACTATTAGTAATTTTCCAATGCCTTTTGGCGTAGCACCTAACTTTGTAATTGATGGAAAACCTTATGCTGTACCGATGGTCATCGAGGAAAGTTCGGTAGTCGCTGCAGCTTCAATGGCAGCTAAGTATTGGATGACTAGAGGTGGATTTAAAACGACCATTCTCGGAACAGTAAAAATTGGCCAAGTACATTTTAAATGGTATGGTGAGGGATCAATACTTCGTTCAATCTTTCCAGAAATCAAATTAAGATTAAAGAAAGAGGCAATGACTATCACTTCCAACATGGATAAGCGTGGCGGAGGAATATTAGATATAGAATTGGTAGATTTTACGGACAAAGAAGAAGGCTTATATCAATTGCGATGCTCTTTTGAGACTTGCGATAGTATGGGTGCTAATTTTATTAATAGTGTATTGGAGCAATTTGGTAAATCATTACAACTATTTATCGAAGAACATCCTAAGACAAGTGATCAAGCAAACAAGCTAATGATCATTATGTGCATACTCTCTAACTTTACGCCCAATTGTGTTGTAAGAGCTGAAGTAAGTTGCCCAATATCTGATTTGGGCACTATGGGTTCTAATTTGGATGCCGAAGCATTGGCTTATAAATTTTGGACTGCCATCCGAATCGCCGAGATTGACCCATATAGAGCCACGACTCATAATAAAGGAATTTTTAATGGTATCGACGCTGTGGTCTTGGCAACTGGAAATGACTTTAGAGCCATCGAAGCTTGTGGACATGCATATGCGGCTAAAGATGGTCATTACCAAAGTCTTTCGCATTGTACTATTGAAGATGATGTATTTAGATTTTGGATAGATATGCCATTGGCCGTAGGTACGGTAGGAGGATTGACAAGTCTTCATCCCATCGCAAAGAAATCACTTGAACTATTAGGTAATCCTTCAGCGCAAGAATTGATGAAGGTAATTGCCGTGACGGGTTTAGCTCAAAATTTCGCGGCAGTACGCTCATTGATTACGACAGGTATACAATCAGGCCACATGAAAATGCATTTGGTGAATATCTTACATCAACTCAATGCTAGTGACGAACAAATCAAAAATGCAGTTATTCATTTTAATGATAAAGTAGTTTCTTTTAGTGCGGTGAGAGATTTTTTGCAATCTTAATAATTGAAATAATTTCAAAATTTATTCTTCTAAAAATAAGATTAGTAAATCTCCTTGGTCAAAGGATTCGATACGATTTTTATTCTTGATCTTCGCCGACAGATACATAAGTAATTTTTCTAAAATCAGCTTTTCTTAGTTCTAATTTTACTTTAGTAACGATTCCCATTTTAATACTCTTATCTACCTTTAAGGATAAGCTAGCGTCATTCTTCTCACCTAGGTCATAGCTGTTTTTTATTTTGATCATTGCATCACGAATTTGGTCTATGCTTATAAATGCATCATTGAGTTGAATACTTATAGATCCATCATCTTTGCTACCTATATACAAATGATTTTCTAAAGATTTATTTTCTATTTTTTGTAAATCTACTCCCTCAGGCAAATCAAAGTCTACTCTCACAGTGTGACTTTTTAGTACTGTCACTACCATAAAGAAAAATAGTAACATAAATATTATATCAGGAAGTGACGCAGTACTTACTGCGGGCATATCTTTTTTCTTTTTCTTTAGCATAGATCAATATTTTAAAGACTTAGTAATCTCCTGAAAACAAAATTCACATTTCCAAAATTCTCAGTTCTGAAAGTCTGAATTCCAAAAGTCTCAGTTCCAAAAATTCTCAGTTCCGAAATTCTCAGTTCTGAAAGTCTTAATTCTAAAAGTCTCAGTTCTGAAAGTACCAGTTCCGAAAGTCTCAATTCCAAATGTCTAATTCTCAAACGGATCCGCTTCAGATACCTTCATAGGTAATGCTTTTCTAATTTCATTCGCCTGATCTGAGTCTAATTCTGAGAGGTCTTTTCCGTATTTTGATTTGGATAAATCACGCCTCATATTGGTATAGGAGGATTGTATAATGCTATACGCATACACATAGGCATCATAAGAAGTATTAACATCATTTTGTAAAGAGATGATCGCCTTACTTGGAGAAGTTGGATAGTCCGATCTTTTTTCTAGATTGAGAACAAATTTAGGAATTAGAGTGGCTAGGTCAGGAAGTGTTGTTGGTTTTCCTTCGACCATTACTTCATCGAATTTATTGATTTTAATATTGAGCACATCTCTGTCTATAACTTTTCCAGCTGGTCCATCATAGTATTCTGGTAGCACAACTCTAATTCCTTTGTCTTGCGAAATTTGAGTGGCAACCAGAAAGAATATTAAAAGTAGAAATGCAATATCAGCCATCGATCCAGCACTTATTTCTGGAGGGGTTTTTCTTTTCTTTTTCATAGTACTGGATATTTGGTGATATCTAGTAGATGAGATAAAGAATATATTTTGGTGGGTTACCTTCTCAGATTTGCAATGAGTAAATGTGCATAACAATGAATTAGTTAATGATTTGGCGATTAAGTAAATTAGTTTGTAAGGCTAATATTTCTTCTCTGTGGTCAAAATAACTTTCGCGATGATATTGTATCCTTCGACTCCTAACAGCGCTTAGAGTGACAATGGAAGTATGGAAATTTTGAGAAGGATAAAAGATTTGAATAATGAAATGTTTTGCCTAAATATGAATTTTCATTCTGACCAAGCATGACGATTCGAATGTTTAACATGTGGATGTGGTTAATCTGTTTGTAGTAATTCGAAATATTTTACTTGCGATAATGCCTATGTCATTCTAACCAAGCACGGCGATTTGAATGTTTAACATTGGGATGTGCTTAACCTGTTTGTAGTAATTCGAAATATTTTACATGCAATAACGCTTATGTCATTCTAACCAAGCATGGCGATTTGAATGTTTAACATTGGTATGTGTTGAATCTATTTGTAGTAATTCAAAATATTCTACTTGCGATAATGCTTATGTCATTCTGAGCGAGCACGGCGATTTGAATGTTTAGTATTAGGATGTAGTGAATCTGTTTGCAGTAATTCTAAATATTTTACTTGCGATGAAAAAAAAGAACTCCGAGGTTTACAAAACCTCGGAGTTCTAATGCGATAAAAGTCTCAAATCCGATTGTCTTATTTACAACTTCTCAAGTAACGAAGCCATACTTACTTTTTCACTGACTTCACTAATAAGGGAATCAATAGAAACTCTTTTTTGCTCTAAAGAATCTCTCTCTCTTAATGTCACTGTGCCATCTTCAATAGAATCAAAATCGATCGTTACACAGTAAGGTGTACCAATAGCATCTTGTCTTCTATATCTTTTTCCAATGGCATCTTTCTCATCATATTGACAATTGAAATGTGCTTGTAATTTTCGGTACACATTACTAGCCAAATTAGTAAGTGGTTCCTTGTTTTTTACCAAAGGTAGTACAGCTACTTTTACTGGAGCGATCGCTGCTGGGAGTTTTAATACTACACGAGTACTATCATTTCCATCAGCATCTGGAACCGTCTCTTCTTGTAGTGCATTTGACATCATGGCTAAAAACATACGATCACAACCAATGGAGGTTTCTACTACGAATGGTACATAACTTTCGTTGAGTTCTGGATCAAAGTATTGTATATTTTTTCCAGATAATTCTTGATGCTGCGTTAAGTCAAAATCTGTACGACTATGGATTCCTTCTAACTCACGGAACCCGAAAGGAAATTGGAACTCTATATCAGCTGCGGCATTGGCATAATGGGCTAGCTTATCATGATCATGAAATCTAAGCTTGCTTCCATCAGTACCTAATGATTTATGCCAAGCCAATCTCTTTTCTTTCCATTCTTCATAGAATTTCATTTCTTCACCAGGGCGCACAAAATATTGCATTTCCATTTGCTCAAACTCTCTCATTCTGAAGATAAACTGACGAGCAACGATTTCATTACGAAAGGCTTTACCAATCTGTGCTATTCCAAAAGGAATTTTTTGCCTTGTTGATTTCTGTACATTTAGAAAGTTGACAAATATACCCTGAGCCGTTTCTGGTCTTAAATATAATTTGGATTCACTCCCTGAGATATTACCTAGTTGCGTAGAAAACATCAAATTGAATTGTCGAACATCTGTCCAATTACGTGATCCACTTTCAGGACAGGCGATTTCTAGTTCTTCTATCAAGGCTTTCATGCCTTCCATATCTTCAGCATTGAGTAGATCGGCCATACGACCCATGATCGTATCGATTTTAGTTTGTCGATCTATGATCCGTTGATTGGTTGCTCTAAATTGCGCTTCATCAAAATCATCGCCAAATCGCTTCTTAGCTTTGGCTACATCCTTCATGATTTTAATATCAATCTTCTCTACATAGCCTTCAATCAATTGATCCGCTCTATATCGTTTTTTACTGTCTTTATTGTCGATTAAGGGATCATTGAAGGCATCTACGTGGCCACTCGCTTTCCAAGTACTGGGATGCATAAATATGGCACTGTCGATTCCAACAATATTTTGATTTAGCCGTACCATACTATCCCACCAATATTTCTTGATGTTATTTTTGAGCTCTACGCCCATCGGACCGTAATCATATACGGCACTAAGGCCATCATATATTTCACTCGACTGAAATATGAATCCATACGTTTTACTATGCGATATTAATTGCTTTAAGTCCATGTTCTATGCTTGCTTTTTAAGAAGGGACAAATGTAAGACTTTGCAAGGAAATAACTGAGTGCTCGAGGATACAAGCCTATAATTATTGGAGTCACAACGAACGAGTAAATATTTATGTCCAACAATCGATCATTCTATTGGCTATGGCATTGAAAACTTTGAAAGTTTCCTTTTTATCAGAATTAATAGCACGCATAATAATTATCTCTTCACCAGTGCTTGATAGCTCGGTGGTTAGTGTTACAGCTTCCATATTTTCAAAAATTACACGGTTAACTTTTAAGTCGCCAAATTCGTGAGTGCTATAGTACCTTCTTCCTTTTTTTGATCTGATTTCGAATCCGCTTGGTGTTAGATGAACACTGTCATTGATATTAACAGCTCGATGCTGTTTAGTTTCAGGTTCCATAATAAAATACAACCCTGCTATAATTGGAATCACAGCAAACCATTTATTTGGCGTAAAGCATCTGTATATACCAATTGAGAGTATTAGATATCCAAAGCCTCTATGGAATTTTAGATTCGGCGTAAAGACTGTTTCACCTCGACTTTTTCTTGTGTAATTGTAGCCGTTGGCTTTTAAAGCCTTCTCGACATTCATATTCGAAGTCAGGCTATTGATTTGACAGCTCTTGCTCCAACACCTCCACAAACCTCCAACAATCCGCATAGCTATTGTAAAGCGGTGCTCCAGCAATTCGAATCACATCAGGTTCTCTCCAATCTGCTATCACTCCTGCTTCTGTGATCTTATCAAAAAGACTCTTATCAGCATCTTTCACTTGGATAGATAATTGACATCCTCGTCTAGTATGCTCTCTAGGTGTTATGATTGAGATTTTATCAGAATTAATATGGTCTAATAATGAAAGCATATAATCACCCATCTTCAATGACTTTTCTCTTAACGCAAGCATACCTGCTTCTTCAAATAACTCAAGTGATGCTCTCATAGCCGCCATAGGCAAAATCGGCGGATTACTCAATTGCCATCCTTCTGCACCACGCATGGGTGTGAAATCATCTCCCATTAAAAATCGAGTGCTTTTATCATGACCCCACCATCCTGCGAATCTTGGCATATCTGGATTATCGGCATGCCGCTCATGTACAAAACATCCTGATAGAGATCCTGGACTGCTATTAAGATATTTATAAGTACACCAGACCGCAAAATCGGATCCTGTTTCATGTAATTGTAAATCAATATTTCCAGCGGCATGAGCTAGATCAAATCCAACCTTACATCCTTTGGCATGCCCAGCTCTGGTGATTTCAGCAAGAGGGTAGAGCTGTCCAGTATAATAATTGACTCCACCGATCATAATCAGCGCTATTTCGTCTCCATGCTTTTCGATTGTAGCCATAATATCTTCATGATCCACCGTTTCTTTTCCATGGGAAGGCTGTAATTCTATAATACTTTCTTTTGCATCATAACCATGAAATTTGGCTTGTGACTCTACAGCATATCTATCTGATGGGAATGGACTATAGTCGATCAGTATTTTATGTCTCTTAGCAGTGGGCCTATAAAATGATACCATCATCAAGTGCAGATTAGCGGTGAGGCTATTCATGACCACTACTTCATGTGGAAGTGCGCCTACTACCTTAGCCATTTTATCTGTCAGAAATTCGTGATAGGGCATCCAAGGATGTCTAGCATGAAAGTGGCCTTCTACTCCATATTTTGCCCAATCTTCCATTTCTTGATTTACATATTCTTGCGCTTTGAAAGGCATCAGGCCTAATGAGTTTCCACACAAATAAATATGCTCTTCACCATTTTTTTGTTTCGGTATGGCAAATTGTGATCTATACTTATGCAACGGATCTTGAGCATCTAGTGATTGCGCGTGCTTTAGGCTGTATTGATTCATTGTCTCTAGATTGGCGGATTACAAGTGTTGAGAGATAGCCTTGTGCTATGTTCTCATTTCAAGATGGTCCTGATTTTATGAAATGTATCAGACAAATATAGGATTGCTAAATAGAAATATTAGAGGAAGTAGTTCAAAGTATCAATAATTGGTGATTAGCGATTTACTTGGTATTCAAAATTCGTAATTCTACACTCTTCATTCCTTAATTTATAACTACTTTTGCGCTTTTCCTCAGATTCCTTGGTACGCTAAGGTGTCTGAGGTTTTCTCCAATTATTTAAGCAACTTTTACCAACCTATACCATGGCTTCTAGAAAGATTAAATCAGCTCTAATTTCAGTATTTCATAAAGACGGATTAGACGATATTGTCAAACTACTTGATCAACATAATGTAACGATTTACTCAACTGGAGGCACTCAAAAGTTTATTGAGTCGCATGGTGTGAAAGTAGAGCGAGTAGAAGATCTTACAAGTTATCCATCTATTCTTGATGGTAGAGTCAAGACTTTACACCCTAAAGTTTTTGGCGGAATATTGGCTCGTAGAGATGAAGATCATTTGGGACAATTGGCTAAATACGAAATGCCAGAAATAGATTTAGTAATCGTAGACCTTTATCCGTTTGAAGATACTGTTAAGAGTACCGATGACGAGGATGCTATTATCGAAAAAATAGATATTGGTGGCATTGCACTCATCAGAGGCGCCGCTAAGAATTTTAATGATGTAGTGATTGTTCCTTCTAAGAATGAATATCCTATGATCCAAAAGATCTTAGCGGATCAGAATGCGGAAAGTACATTAGCTGATCGTAAGGAATTGGCAAGAAGAGCATTCAAAGTTTCTAGCCATTACGATACGGCAATTTTCAAATATTTCGATAGAGAAAGTGAAGATGTATCATTCAAACACAGCTTGATGGATAGTCAAGTACTGAGATATGGAGAGAACCCGCATCAGCAAGGAATTTTCTTCGGAGAATTAGATGCGATGTTCGATAAA
>CALBEE010000249.1 GCA_937927575.1 uncultured Saprospiraceae bacterium
AACAAATTGACCATTCTCTACTTTTTCCCAATTATAATAGTCATTGATAGTGCCATCTATTATACCTTCATAATGATCCGCTCCATGTTCAAACGGGTGATCCAAATTAATAGGCTGTGAAATATGCCACTTACCAATCACCGCTGTACTGTAATCGTTATTATTTTCACTCTTGATAAAATTAAAAATAGATTGATGTTCAAGATCAAGATTACCTGGTGCTCTCATCACTCCATTTTTAATACCGTACTTTCCACTCATAATACTGGCTCTCGTAGGCGTACATTGTGGAGTAGCCCAAGTATTCATATAACGAATACCCGTTGATTTCAAATTATCAAGATTTGGAGTAGCAGGAAAATCCGAGGATTCAATTCCAAAACCCTCTATCGCATCATTGCCTAGGTCATCAGCGATGATAAGAAGTATATTGGGCTTAGTCTGTGCTGTAAGTGAAGATGATAAATAGAAAATCGACAAAAAAACAATAATGATTTTTCTCATGAGGCCAAGGTTTTAACTTCTGTATATTTTTTTTTAGTACATCACTGATATAGAGGTTCTCTTCTTATTCATTAAGAAATCTCTTTCACTATTATCCAACCTAATTTCGATAATATTAGAATGATTATCTATGTTCAATAAACAAGTATTATTTATATCCAAAGATTCTATCCTAGACTTCACTTCATGGATATCACAGATCACAGAAATATGCTTTTCATTGATCTCCATCACATCTAAACACAAAATTTGCTTTTCCTTATTAATCCACAGCGAAATATTTTCACGTAAGTAATTTTTGAAATTGTTTTCACTAAAACTAATCTGCGATTCTTTAAAAGTACTTTCTACGTCTTCTTTTTCCATAATGATTTCCATTTCCAAATTATCATTTTCTTGATGAATCTTGAAAAAAGCAACTTGCACATCATGAGCAAAAAATCCATTCATCAAAAATAAAAGCAGTATCATTTTCATACCATGAAATATTTAAACTTACAGTGATGAGACTCTAGCAAAAGCAATAAGTTTAGTTAGATCATTGAAAGTGTTTAGATCCATACGCTTTCATCTCTAATGCTAAATGATGTCAATTTAGCGAAATCTACGACAAAGCATCTTATAGATTTACCATTGCTCATTATTTAGGCAACGAATAAGTATCTTACGTCCGATTTAAACCTATGATAAAATAAGTAGTCCTACACTTATTATACTATTATCCAAAACTACTGATTATCAAAGCTAACTCACCAATTTTCATGAAATCATCTATATTCATTATTGCCATCTCTGTTCTATTTTCAATAGAGTCAATTGGACAACAAAATACCCCAAATATTCTATTAGTGATTGCCGATGATATGGGTATCGATGTGACGAATGGCTATCAAGAGAATAACAATATGCCAACGACTCCAACTTTGGACTCGCTCATGGAGAATGGTTTAAAATTTAACAATGCCTGGTCAGCTCCACAATGCACACCGACTAGGGCTTCTATCATGAGTGGTAAATATGGCATCAAGACTGGTGTAATGCGTCCTCCTGGAAATTTAGATCTCGAACACCAATCATTATTTAGCAAAATAGACGAATGTACTGATAGCGTTTATGCCAATGCAGTAATCGGCAAATGGCATATATCCAATCCCGTAGATTATGATCATCCTATGCAACATGGCATAGATCATTATGAAGGCTTATTTACATCATCCGTAACGGATTATTATTCTTGGGATAAAGTAGTAGATGGCGCTATAGTCAATGAGACGCAATATGTAACTGCCAATCTCACTGATGCTGCTATCGATTGGGTGTCTAATCAAGATGAACCTTGGTTTTTGTGGCTCGCTCATGTGGCCCCACATTCTCCATTCCACATTCCACCAGCAGGCACTTACACATGGCCCAACACTAATAATAATCGAGGAAAATACCTCGCCTCTATTGAATCTATGGACTACGAAATTGGCCGTCTTATCAATAGCTGGGATGAAGAAACCAAGGAAAATACAATAATCATTTTTATAGGCGATAATGGCACACCTGCACCTGTCATTCAAAATTTCCCTGGCACTCATGCGAAGGGAACTTTGTACGAAGGCGGAATCAGAGTGCCTTTAATTGTATCGGGTAAAGGTGTGACCCGTATCAATGAATCCGAAGACCACCTTACACATGTAGCCGACTTATATGCTACAATACTCGAACTCACAGGTGTACAATTATCAGCAGGAGTGAATAACAGTTTGAGTTTTAAGCCCTTATTGAGCTGCCCAGCCGATTTAAACAGAACATATGTATATACAGACTATGAAGATGGAAATACGGAAGGCTGGGCTTTAAGAAATCAAGATTACAAGGTCATCGAAGATGAAGATGGAAGACTAGAATTTTATAATATTACTAATGATATACTTGAAGAAAATGATCTTATTGGAAGTCTTTCCCCGGCGGAAGAGATCTTACTCGAGGATATGCAAGCAGAAATTGTAAACATCAGAACCGGATGGTCTTGTAATGATGGTTTACCTAATGGCACAGAAGTAACTATTGATGATTGTGATGATGATTGTACCTTAGATAATACATTGAGCACTACCAATATTGGCTGTTGCGATGAACCAGATGAACCCAGCGTCTACTATGAATTTATAGAAGATGGTGACCGGCATGTTTACACTAATAATTTTCCAGATCACAGCTACTGTTACAATAGTGTAAATCAAATGCCGGAGCAAACACATCATGACTTTGGAATGGATCTTTACCCTTCAATTAGTAATAGCACTACCAGTATTTTACGACCAAATGGGAGGCCAGGAAGATACTTTGGTGTCGCAAAAAATGGAGTTATTTTCGCTCCAGCTCCAGCGGCCCCATTTATTTACGAAAATCCAAACACTGGTGAATATAACTGGGATTGGGTATTCGAACCGACTAATAATCAAGGTAGCGGCCCTACAGTGGTTGGCCTCGACTGTGCATCAGCGCATACGGGTGGACAGGGTTACCATTACCACGGTAATATGTTTTCCTATGTCGATAATGAAGTAGCCGATATATCTACTACAAAAATTCCACCTGCCGATCCACTTCATATAGGATGGGCGTCTGATGGTTTTCCAGTTGTGTATCGATTTGGACCTGACCCAGATGGCAATCTCAAAGAAATGCTTCCGAGTTATCAATTAAAATCTGGATTACGTCCTGGAAATGGCATTGAAGAACCCTGTGGAGCATATACTGGAAAATACACTAATGACTATGAATATATTTGTGGTAAAGGTGATCTAGACGAATGTAATGGAATCGAAAGTAGCATAGAAATCGAGACAGTTGAAGGAACACAAACCTTTGAATATTTTTATGTCATTACTTCAACATTTCCACAAATTCCTAGATGCATGGTAGGCAATGTAAGTCTAGATTTTGAAAATGGCAACGATCCTCTTACTGGCGTAGATGCCGATAACGATGGCTTCCTAAGTGACTATGACTGTGATGATACAGATCCTGATATCAATCCTAATGCTGTAGAAATAATTGGAAATAATATTGATGAAAATTGTGACGGTGAAGCACCACTATGTACTATAGAAGTATATACTACTTTAAACGACGGAGTAGGCTCTTTAAGAGACGCCATTGAATGTGCAGAAAACCAAGATACTATCACTTTTCATTCTGATCTTAATGGTCAAACTATACAACTATCTACCCCACTTATAGTGTCTAAAGAAATAAGCATACAAGCGTTAGTAGAACAAAATATTTCAGTAGCAGCAATTAATGAAGGACCATTATTTGACGTATCAATTATAGCCACATTAAATCTTCAAAATATGACTTTTGACTGTGGAGATAGTGATAATGGATCAGGACTAATTAATAATGGAATTACTAATCTCAACGGTATAATTTTCCAAGCGAACGAAAATAATTTAGACCCCAACTCAATTACTATAAATAATGGTAGCTTGACCATATCTGGACTCACCAATTTAATGAATGAATAAAATTGAAGGACCTCATCACTTTCAAACATCAAAGAGATTTCTTAGTTAAATAATATTCTGATCTAGATAGTTAATAAAGATTCCTTGACTTCGATTTTTTTATTACTCATATCAGAATGTAGAGAAGCTGCTGCATGTCTACCCTCTGCTATCGCCCAGACCACTAGTGATTGTCCACTACGCATATCTCCAGCGGCATAAACATTAGGAATTGACGTCTTATAATTTTGAGTTTTGACGTTGCCTCTTTTGTCTAGTTTCACGCCTAGTTGCTCGAGTAATCCTTCCTTTTGCGCATGCAAAAATCCAATCGCCAGCAATGCGATTTGACAGGGAATAATTTTAGTAGAACCTTGAATTTCTGACAAGGCATTTACGCCATGCTCATTCATTTTCCATTCTACATCTACAATTTCTATTCCTGATAAATTAATACCATCATCTGATACAAATCGTTTAGTCAAGATAGCCCACTTACGCTCACAGCCTTCCTCATGCGAAGTACTAGTCCGCAATACCATCGGCCAGTTGGGCCATAAATCTAGTTCATGTCTTTCATTAGGCGGCTTAGCGAGCAGCTCGATTTGACAAACAGACTTAGCTCGAAGACGATTAGATGTACCAACACAATCCGCACCAGTATCCCCACCTCCGATCACCAATACATTTTTATCCCTTACATCTATGGCTGCTTCTTTAACAAAACTATTATTGGACACCTTTCGATTGTTTTCTTCAAGATAATCCATCGCAAAATTTACACCTTTGAGGTGTCTACCACGAATCGGCAAATCTCTAGCGACTGTGGCACCTCCAGACAAAATTATTGCATCATAATTTTCCAGCAACTCGTTACCTAATATATCATAACCTACATTCATTGATGTAAATATATTGATACCAGATTTTTTCATTAATTCTACTCGTCGATCAATAATATTTTTCTCTAATTTAAAATCAGGAATGCCATATCTTAAAAGACCTCCGACTCTATCGCTGCGTTCATACAAATCAACTTTATAGCCCAATTTATTAAGCTCTTCTGCTGCCGCCATACCTGCAGGACCCGAACCCACCACTGCTACTTTTTTACCATTCCGTTGTATACTATTTGTTGGTTTTACCCATCCCTCTTCAAAAGCTTTTTCAATAATCGACTTTTCTATATACTCTATAGTAACCGCATCACTATTAATATTTAATACGCAAGAAGCCTCACAAGGTGCAGGGCAAATTCTGCCTGTAAATTCAGGAAAATTATTAGTCGAACTTAAAATATCATATGCCAACTTCCACTTACCTTCTTGTACCGCTCTATTAAAGTCAGGAATGAGATTTCCTAGAGGACAAGCATTATGACAAAATGGTACACCGCAATCCATACATCTAGAGGATTGTTCCAATAATAAATCAGAATCACTTTCTTGATAAAATTCATTCCAATGATTCACTCTCTCTTCAGGAGTTTCTTTCTTGGGTAATGCACGTCGAAATTTATTAAATCCATTTATATCAGCCATACCGTCTTAAATTTATTGAAAATGCAAAAGGGCACTCCTACCTAAGCTAAAACCTTTTCTTTGCTTTTAAGCTTCAAAATCGATTTCAATTCTTTAGGGAAAATCTTTATAAAATCACTTTTAGCACGAATCCAATTATCTAATATTTCTTCAGCAATATTACTACCCGTACGCTTATGATGCATTTCTAATTTTTGTTTTAAAAACAACTCATCTTCTATCTCTAGAGATTCTATATATACCATTTCAGTATTGATATTCGATTCTTCCTCACATTTATAGATATAAGCGTATCCACCACTCATGCCTGCACCAAAATTTTTCCCTATCGAACCAAGTATTATAACGCTTCCGCCAGTCATATACTCACATCCATTATGACCTACACCTTCTACTACTGCGTGTGCACCACTATTACGCACAGCAAATCTATCTCCTGCAATACCACTGATATAAACCTCACCAGAAGTAGCTCCGTATAAACCTACATTTCCGATGATTATATTTTGGCTGGCGTCAAACTTATGATCCCTATCGGCATACAAAACTAGTATAGCTCCACTCAATCCCTTAGCAAAATAATCATTGGCTTCGCCTTCAAGAATGAAACTTAATCCACGATTGGCAAATGCTGCAAAACTTTGTCCTGCACTTCCTCTAAAATATATCTTTATACTTTCATCAGCCAATCCTACAGATCCATATACCTTTGCTATTTCATTAGATAACATAGTACCTACTGATCTATCCGTATTCGCTATTTTGAAAGATTTTTCAATACGTCCTCCACTTAATATCGCTGCTTTAGTTTCATTGATAAGTGTTCTATCTAATACAGATTCCAATTCATGATCTTGTTCTTTACTTGCGTATAAAGATTGTTCACTTCCAGGATCAAATTGATATAATAGCGCCTCTAAATCCAATTCTTTAGTCTTCCAATGAGCTGCTGTGTGTGCTACTTCTATTAGATCCGTTCTACCTACCAATTCATTAACTGATCTCACACCCAAATCAGCCATAATTTCTCTAAGATGATTCGCCAAAAAATGAAAATAATTGACTAGATGATTTACCTTCCCATTAAACTTTCTACGAAGCTCAGGATCTTGTGTTGCTATACCGACTGGGCACGTATTGAGATGACACTTACGCATCAAAATACAACCTTCCACTACCAATGCCGCCGTGGCTATACCCCACTCTTCTGCACCTAACATAGTCGCAATAGCCAAATCTCTGCCGGTTCTCATTTGTCCATCAGCTTGTAAGACTACTCTATCTCTCAATTTATTTTTGACTAAGGTCTGATGCGTCTCAGACAATCCTAACTCCCAAGGTAAACCTGCATGTCTTATGGAGCTTAATGGTGATGCTCCAGTACCTCCATCAGCGCCACTTATCAATATGTGATCTGCATGGGCTTTGGTTACTCCGGATGCTATGACACCGACGCCCATTTTAGAAACTAACTTTACGCTGATTCGAGATTTTCGATTTGCATTTTTCAAATCGAAGATTAATTGCGCTAAGTCTTCAATACTATATATATCGTGATGAGGTGGTGGAGAAATCAATCCCACTCCAGGCGTACTATTTCTAACTCTGGCGATATTCTTATCGACTTTATGTCCAGGCAATTGGCCTCCCTCTCCAGGTTTGGCCCCCTGAGCCATTTTTATTTGCAGTTCTTTAGCATTTGTCAAATAATTCATAGTCACACCAAACCTACCAGAAGCTACTTGCTTAATCGCTGACATCTTGCTATCTCCATTATCCTGTAAGTCAAATCGTTTCTCATCTTCCCCTCCTTCGCCACTATTACTCTTCCCTCCAATTCTGTTCATGGCAATCGCTAGTGTTGAATGCGCTTCTTCACTAATCGAACCAAATGACATGGCACCAGTAGCAAATCTTTTGAGTATAGATTCTTGGGGTTCTACCTCTTCAATACTTATGGGATTTATACCCTTTTTAATTTTTAAAAATGATCTGATCGTACTCGCGTTTCGAGATACCTTATCTACTTCCTTAGCAAATAATCTATAAGTTTTTTCATCATTCAATCGAGTAGCATGTTGTAATAAATGTATCGATTGCGGATTAAACAAATGATATTCACCTTGCTTCTTCCATTGCTGCAATCCTATATCAGGCAAAGCATTATTATTCGCAAATCCGAAGGCTAAACTATGCTTGGCCTTTAGCTCTTTTTGAAATCCACAAAAATCAAGGCCTCCTATTCTACTTATGGCGCCACTAAAGCATTTGTCAACCACCACTTGCGCAATTCCTAGCGCTTCAAAAGTCTGTGCCCCTCGATAAGAGTTAATTGTAGAAACACCTAATTTCGACATAATTTTTAGCAAGCCTTTTTCAGCCGCCTTAGTATAAGAGTCAATCAACTCTTCAACATTCATGAAGTCATTTCTTTGAGCAATAGCGTGACAACTTTCATAAGCCATTCTTGGGTAAATCGCATCAGCACCAAATGAAAGAAGCGTAGCGAAATGATGCGTTTCTATTATATCGCCACCATTGACTATAAGCGATATTTTTTTACGTTTACCTCGTGATATCATAAAATGATGAACGCAACCCAAAGCCAATAATGTAGGAACCGCTAGATAAGATTCATTAATGCCTTCATCTGACAAACAAATAATCGAATTATCAAAGGCGGCCATTTCTACTTCATTATTAATCCTATTTAAGGCTGCCTCTATTCCTTCTGCTTCTTCAAACAACAATGATACTCTAGTCAACGAAAATTTAGGATCATTAAAGCATTCTAGTTTTCTAAAATTAGCGGATGTAAGAATGGGAGAATTGAGTCTTATTATTTCTGCCTCACTTTCTCCAATGTTTAATATTTTTCCGGTTCCACCTAAAAATGTCTTTAGAGACATATAAAACTGTTCTCTTAAAGAATCAATTGGTGGATTCGTAACTTGAGCAAATTGTTGTTTGAAATAATTTGAAGGATGTTGCGCAATTTTAGAAAGAATAGCCAATGGTACATCTGCTCCCATCGAACCAATCGGCTCTTTACCACCTAAAGCCATACTAGCTAAAATCAGATTTTCATCTTCCAGAGAAAAGCCGTAAGCGATTTGTTTTTTTAAAGTATCCTTTAGATCAATTTGCTTTTCCTTATTGTCATGATTTAATTCCAAAGCATCGAGTTCAATTGCATTTTTATCCAACCACTCTCTGTAAGGTAAGCGTTCGCAGATTGTAGATTTTACTTCTTCATCAGAAATGATTCTTTGTTCATCCAAATCAATAACTAACATTCTACCAGGCTCCAATCTTGACTTGAGCACCACCTTAGAAGGATCTATTGGCAGACAGCCTGCCTCACTTCCTAAAATCACTATATCATCATCAGTAAGCACATATCTTGATGGCCGTAATCCATTGCGATCTAGAGCCGCTCCAACAATATTTCCATCTGTAAAACAGATAGAAGCTGGACCATCCCAAGGTTCCATAATAGCATCATGGTATTCATAAAAAGCTTTTTTATATTCTGGTAAACTTTCATCATTTTGCCAAGCTTCAGGAATCATCATCATCAATGTATGCGGTAATGATCTTCCGCTTCGTAATAAAAACTCAGCGACATTATCAAAATTTCCAGAATCGGAAATATAAGGATCACAGATAGGCAATACATTTTTGAGTTTAGAGTCAAATGTATCTGATAGATTGAGTTGCTTCTCTCTAGCGCGCCACCAATTAATATTCCCTTGAATGGTATTGATTTCTCCATTATGAGATATACATCTGAAGGGTTGTGCTAACTTCCATTTGGGAATAGTATTGGTACTAAATCTACTATGTACGATGGCAATTGCACTCGAAAATTTTTTATCCTGAAGATCCAAGAAATAGCGTCTGAGCTGTACAGCAGAAAGCTGCCCTTTATAGACTATGGTCATTGATGAAAATGAAGATATGTAAAAATCATCTATAAGGGCAGCATTCTGTTGATATGCATCATTGAGTATTGAAGATCTAAGAAAGAACAATTGTTTTTCT
>CALBEE010000250.1 GCA_937927575.1 uncultured Saprospiraceae bacterium
TAGAACAGAAATTTCAAGATAAAATAGATCGAGACGAACGCATCGAACCAAGAGATTGGATGCCAGATAGCTATCGTAAGACGCTTGTTCGACAGATATCGCAGCATGCGCACTCAGAGCTAGTTGGTATGCTACCAGAGGGAAACTGGATTTCAAGAGCGCCTAGCCTCAGAAGAAAACTAGGCCTGATGGCTAAAGTGCAAGATGAAGCTGGACATGGCCTTTATCTATACTCGGCCGCAGAGACTTTAGGTGTAGAACGCGATACGATGTTTGATCAATTGCATTCAGGTAAAGCCAAATACTCGAGTATATTTAACTATCCTACCCTTACTTGGGCTGATATAGGAGCCATAGGCTGGTTGGTAGATGGCGCAGCGATCATGAACCAAGTGCCGCTCTGTAGATGCTCATATGGACCCTATGCTAGGGCTATGGTCAGAGTATGTAAGGAAGAATCCTTTCACCAAAGACAAGGATTTGAGATCATGCTTACGCTTTGCAATGGTACTCCAGAGCAAAAAGCAATGGCACAAGATGCGCTAAATAGATGGTGGTGGCCTTCTCTAATGATGTTTGGACCCAATGATGCTGATTCTCCAAATACGAAGCAATCTATGGCATGGAATATAAAACGATTCTCCAATGATGAGTTACGCCAAAGGTTTGTAGATATGTCAGTGCCACAAGCTGATTTACTAGGCATAACAATTCCTGATCCGGATCTCAAATTGAATGAAGAGACAGGGAAATATGATTTTGGAGCGATCAACTGGGACGAATTTTGGCAAGTAGTCAAAGGTCATGGCCCATGCAATAAAGAAAGACTCGCGGCAAGAGTCAAGGCGCATGAAGACGGTGCTTGGGTGAGAGAGGCTGCTATGGCCTATGCTGAAAAACAAGCCAATCGTCAGAAAAGCGTTAGTAAAACGGCTTAATGTTAGGCTTAGATTTTAAAAAATTAGTGTCATCCAAACCCTTGGGTTTATTTCGAATACTTTTCGGAATAGCCATGTTGTACCAATTTTCTAAAATCAGTAAAAGGGTTTCGTTTTTTAAAGATCCTGACTATTTATATTTTCCTTATCCGGAATTAGATTGGATTCCTGTATTCTCGTCCGCTGGTATGTGGATGCTTTTTGCATTAGGTTTTTTAGCTACTATTCTTTTTACTGTCGGTGTTTTTCATCGATATGCTGCCGCAGCTATGGCATTAGCGTATGGCTACTTTTTTAGCCTTGATGCTCTGTATTATAACAACCACTATTACCTAATTTTCTTAATTGGTTTTTTGATGGTTTTTGTAAATGCAGATGCAGCTTTTACCCCTTTAAAATCAAAAAGAAAAGATTTTATTTCGAATTGGAATTATCTCATTTTTCAAATACAAATTGCCATAGTATTTTTCTATGGAGGTCTTTCCAAACTGAGTAATGATTGGATCAATGGTAATATCATATCCAATATAACTGAATCTGAAACGCTCAACCAAATTTTAAATTATGGTGGATTGGCTTTCGATTTATTGATTCCTTTTGTTTTACTATCTCAAAAATTTAGGTGGTACGCGATTATCGCGGTGATTCTTTTTAATATATCTAATCATTTTCTTTTTGACGATATAGCTTCTTTTCCTTTTCTGATGATTGCAGCGATGCTACTTTTTATTGCCGAAGGAAAATTACCAAAATGGATCACCCACTGGACCTCATCGAACTCGAATGAAGGAAAAATGCTGACCGGTGTAATGAAATATACTTTAATTGGCTTTTTCGCCTTCCAATTTTTATATCCACTTCGTCATCACTTTATAAAAGATCATGTAGACTGGAGTGGACAAGGACATTATTTTTCATGGAGGATGAAGAGTTATCAAAAAGATATCGAAGCTACATTCTATGCACATGATCTTCGAACTAATCAACGACTCTACCCTATCAACCATGGCTTAGACAATTACACAGTACAGCGCACATTAGGTATGCCTGTTAAAGTGGCAAAGTTTGCGAAACATCTCAAAAACAAAATTGAAAAAATGGATGGTAAAAATCCATCTATAGGTATTAGTGTAGATTATAAGGTTGCTTTTAATAATCGAGAATCTAAAATAGCGATACGTCCAGACTACGATATATCTGAAGCTACATTTTCTAAATATGGAATTAACGAGTGGATTATTCCATTCAAAAAATAAAATAAACAATGAATAAAAATCTTCCTCTATTTGAGATATTTATCCGATCCAAAAATGGATTACATCACAAACATGTGGGTAGTCTTCATGCATCTGATCCTCAAAATGCGATCATGAACGCAAGAGATGTATATACTCGTAGACAAGAAGGTGTAAGCATCTGGGTGATCGAATCGAAAGATATCACCGCTAGCAATCCAGAAGATAGCGATGCCTTCTACGCACCTGCTGAAGACAAAGTTTATCGCCATCCTACTTTTTATGATCTACCTGACGAAGTAAAACACATGTAAGCAATGGGAAACAAGGACCTACTTAATTATACATTGCAACTGGCAGATGACGTGATGATCTTAGGACATAGATTGTCTGAATGGACCGGACATGGACCTGTCTTAGAACAAGATATTGCATTATCCAATATCGCTCTCGATCTCATCGGTAAAGCACGTAATCTATATCAATATGCGGCAAAGCAAGAAGGGAATGGAAAAACTGAAGATGACTACCCTTATAAAAGAGATGTACTAGATTGGACTAATGCTTTATTAGTAGAGCAAAAAAATGGTGATTTTGGGCAGACGATTGTGAGACAATTTCTTTTTGATTGCTATCATTATTATCATCTCGAAGCACTTAGTAAATCATCAGACGAACAGCTGGCATTTATCGGAGCAAAGTCTGTGAAAGAAGCAAGATATCATTTGCAATACAGCTCGGAATGGATGATTAGGCTTGGAGACGGTACAGAAGAAAGTCATCAGAGAATGCAACAAGCTATTGAAGATAAGATTCACTATTTCGAAGAGTTATTCATTCCTACTGAAACAGAAACTAGATTAATCCAAACTGGAATTGCTCCTGATCTTGCCATGATAAAAGAAAAAGCAATGGCGAAATTAAATGCCGTGATTCAAGAATCTACTTTATCTCTTCCAGATCAAATATTTGTGCAAAAAGGTGGACGCACAGGAATGCATACTGAGCACCTAGGTTACATATTGGCGGAACTACAGTTTATGCAAAAAACATATCCGGATATGCAATGGTAATAGATCGAAATCATATTATAGCAATACTCAAAAATGTAAGTGATCCAGAAATACCTGTCCTTACTATCGAAGATCTTGGCATTTTAAGAGATGCTTCAATTGATGAGAATGGAAAAGTAACAGTACGAATCACCCCAACATATACTGGTTGTCCAGCAATGGATATGATACGTGTCAATGTACGTGCTGCACTTCAAGAACATGGAATTAATAATGTCGAAGTCATCCAATCGCTGAATCCTATCTGGACAACTGACTGGATTACTGAAGAGGGAAAACAAAAACTAAAAGATTACGGCATCGCTCCTCCAGTAGAACATACTACAGACAAATCATTTATCAATGGAGAAAAAAAGGTCGTTCCTTGTCCACAATGTGAATCAAAGAACACGGAAATGGTAAGCCTATTTGGCTCTACAGCATGTAAAGCGTTTTATAAATGCTTAGACTGCAAAGAACCCTTTGACTATTTTAAGTGTCATTAGATTGGTTTTAAGTTATTGAGCTATTAAAGTGTTTAGAGTGTTAGCTGATGAGCTCTTTAGTGGTTGAGGTGTTGGGTGTTGAGCTCTTTAGGTGATTAGGTGATTAGGTGATTAGGTGAAATTTGTCCATACATTATTCAAATTATTCATTCTAGGCGTTTAGTCCAAGGAAAGTCTCCTATTGAAGGCAAATTAATAGCCCAATTGATAACATTACGTTTAATTTTGGAATATAGACTTTTCTCTTTTGGAATTTTTCTCTTTCATTTTTACAGGAAAGAAAAAAGCTACCTCTCTTAGAGCCATCACAGTTACAAAATCTACGGAATGAAGATGTTTGTATTCAGTTAGTTTTTCGGATCGCTTTACTTATCAACTATTAAGATAGTATCCTTCGAGAAGTAGCTAATAAACCGTATTTCGTGCTTATTTTGATTCCAATGTATTTAAAAAAATATGTTTTTAAG
>CALBEE010000251.1 GCA_937927575.1 uncultured Saprospiraceae bacterium
AAGAAGTATAATTAAGAGCATTCTATTAATATACTTCTGATGATTGAATTGCTCCGTTAAACTACAAAGAATTAATGATTGCGTTAATCCCTGCAGTTACAATATTAACGTATTCATAACAACGCTTCGTTCCGGTCTATATTACCGTTCGTCTATGAAAATATGGTCGTTAATCGAAAAATCGCATTTTGTGATCCCATGTTTTTAACAAAACATTGTAACAGTCTAGATGTTAAATTTCAAATTCTACTATAATGGTTGCTATGAAAATAATGTATGTGGCTAATATTTTATTAGCAGGTTGGATTAGCATTTCTAGCCTATTTTATCCTAAAACGGCTCAGTTTTCTGTTTTCCAACAGAATTTTGAATACTCTGAATCCATAAGACTAGTTGGAGCATTATGGTTAGGTATTACCATACTATCTATCCTAGGCTTATTTTTTCCAGAAAAGATGAGCGTCGTATTCCTCTTTCAATTAATCTATAAAAGCTCTTGGTTACTATTTGCTGCATTACCCGCAATTGTAAATAGCTCACCTTACCCAAAAGGAATGGCGATATGCTTCTTAGTTTGGATCGTAATCTTACCTTTTGTTATTCCTTGGAAGTATTTGTTTTCTTAGCCTTCTCGAATCGAAGTTAAAAAATACTTCTTAGCTTTGATTTCAAATTTATAAGCATGAAACTCGACTTTAGTCCTTCGGTAATTTTCTTATCCCTAGCCCTTTTTACCTTAATAGTAGGGTGTCAGAGAAAGGTTGTAGTAGAAACGGTAGTCATTCAAAAAAGCAAAACAGTAAGGATAGATAGTGCGCTTTTTCAAGTTGGACCGTGTGAACCTTCAATTTGTATTTCTCCAACGAATACTGACATTGTAGCCGCAGGATCGATACTTGATAAATTCTATCTTTCGCAAGACGGAGGAAAAACGTGGAACATATCCAAACTCAAATCTACACATGGTGTATACGGTGATCCTGTAATCAGAATGGATAGTGATAATAATATATACTATGCGCATTTAGCCAATCCTACTGGAAGGGCTTACCAAGATGAAGAGTTTCTAAATAAAATCGTAGTACAAAAATCCTCAGACCTCGGAAAAACATGGAATAATGGTACATATCCAGCTTGTGATACCATTAAAGATCATGACAAACAATGGCTTTATATCCCTGATGGTACTAATGAAGTTCTTATGAGCTGGACCGAATTTGATAAATATGGAAGTAAAGACGCAAAAGATAAATCTAGAATACTATTCTCCATAAGTAAAGATGGAGCTGAAACTTGGATGCCAGCTGTCGCAATCAGTGATCTCGAGGGCGACTGCATAGATGATGATTTTACAACTGAGGGTGCACTACCCATTAAAACAGCAGATGGTTCGATCTATGTAAGTTGGTCTTTCAACAACAAAATTTATCTAGATAAATCTACAGATGATGGTAAAACATGGGGAAAAGATCAAGTCATAGCTTCTCAACCGGGAGGATGGACATTTGACGTACCTTCTATTGGTAGATGTAATGGAATGCCTATTCTTGATGTAGACATGAGTAATGGCGCTCATAATGGTACAATGTATGTCAATTGGGCAGATCAAAGAAATGGCGAAAATGATACAGATATTTGGTTATCAAAATCTACAGACCAAGGTTCTACTTGGTCTGAGCCAATTCGTGTAAATGATGATGCTCCAGGAAAACATCAGTTTTTTAGTTGGATGGATATCGATCCAAGTACTGGTTACATTTATATTGTATTCTATGATAGACGTGCCTATGATGATTCTAAGACAGATGTTTACTTAGCCTATTCTAAAGATGGAGGCCAAACCTTTACCAATGAAAAAATAAGTGAGAAACCCTTCACTCCTAATAAGTTGGTTTTCTTCGGTGATTATAACGATATCTCCGCTGTAAATGGACAAATAAGACCTATTTGGACCGTGGTCAATGGAGGCAAACTAAGTGTACATACCGCCTTGGTCGAAATGGAAAACTAGAAGTTACCTTCTATACTATTTCTAGCTTACTTGCTCTCCTGTCATTCCAAAGCGACGCTCACGCATTTGAAAATCGATTAAGGCTTTATAGAAATCATCTTTTCGAAACTCCGGCCAATAATTATCCGTAAAGTACAATTCCGTGTATGCGAGCTGGTACAGTAGATAATTGCTCAATCGCCTTTCCCCACTGGTTCTAATTAAAAGCTCTGGATCTGGTATGCCTGAGGTTGCAAGGTGCTTATCATATTCTACTTCATCGATGCTGTCTGGATCTAAGACTCCTTCCTTAGCCAAAATCGCTATCTTTTTAGTGGCTTCCAGAATTTCCCACCTCGAGCTATAGTTAAGCGCCAGATGTAATGTCATTCGAGTATTGTTCTTAGTATTATCTATACCCTCCATCAATGCGTGATAGGTCTTTTTGGGGAGTCTTGTTAGATCACCAATAGCATTGAGTTTTATATTATTTTTATTGAGCGTATCAATCTCTTTCTTGAGCGTATCCACTAGAAGCATCATCAATGCATTTACTTCTAACTTTGGTCTATTCCAATTTTCAGTAGAAAAAGCATACAGTGTTAAGTGTTCGATACCTAATTCGGCTGCAGCTTCTGTTGTTTCTCTTACTGCTTTTACACCATTCCTATGGCCAAATATGCGCGCTTTACCTATCTTCTTTGCCCAGCGGCCATTACCATCCATGATAACTGCTACATGTTTGGGAAGCTTCTCTTGATTGATTTGATCCTTAAACATACTCATACTATAAAGGTAGTTGTTTCAGTTAGGACTTTTAAGTCTATTCTCTAGGAATCTCAGCTTCTAATTTCGGAACTTTACAGAACCTTATTCTATTTTATTAATAGTAAATCACTTATTATGGCTCAAAAGATATTTTCATTTCTATCGATCATGCTCTTTCTACTTGTATCTGCAAGTGCACAAACTGATTTTAAACGCACGATCAATCCAGAATTTGAAAAGGAAGTAGATTCCTATCTTACTTATTCTGTACCAGCAATTACAGTCAAAAACCTCATCCAAATCAAAGATGATGTTATTCTTCTGGATGCTAGAGAAATGAACGAATATGAAGTGAGCCACATTCCTGGAGCCATATATGTGGGATACGATAATTTTGATGATTCACTCTTAAAAGGAATAGATAAAGATGCTCGCATTGTAGTCTATTGTTCTATTGGATTTAGAAGTGAAAAAATTGGTGAAAAACTAAAAAAGATTGGCTTCTCTAATGCATACAACCTCTTCGGATCTATTTTTGAATGGACCAATGCAGGACAGCCTCTAGAGGATAAAGACGGAAATTCTACCCATAAAATTCATACCTATAATAAGAAATGGTCTCAATGGGTCAACGAGGGAGCAGCCGAAAAAGTGTGGTAAAGCTAGTGACAAGAGTAACACTTACTTTTCATCCTTAACTTCTCTCTTCTTCAAGTACTTTAGATCTTCTTCGCTTTGCAATCTATAGGAAACATCAAAATCTGATAATACTGCGTCTAATATGGGATAATCTCCCTTGTTATATCCTTCTTTGAGATCATAACTATAAAGTTTACTGAAGTTGTGCCAGTAAAATGCAGTAAACCTTCCTCTTACAGATTTAATAAGATTATACATCGTCTCTTCTAATTCCTGTTCGATCATCTTGATCATTATCTTACCCTGAAGTTTGGTCAACTTAGAGAGAGGCTCTTCAAATTCTGCTTTCAACTCTTTCTGTAACTCTTTTACTCTCTTCTTTCGCTCTTTTTTATTCATATTTTCTTCGGCCCATTCCACCTCTCTAAATATCCGTATCGCTTCTTTTGCGTATGGATATACTTTACTCGCATATCTACGTTGCTTTAAATATTTCTTATAATCGGCGTCGTCGGCAAAGGAGCGCATTGATGTAATACTAATATCTTTAAATACATCCATGATCAGGGTATCACCCTCTTCTGTGATTAATGCTGAGTATACTTTTCCCCTTATTGACAACTCGGCCAAAGCAGGTTCCATTCTTGTGAGAGAATCAATTATAGTTACTGTTGTATCCTCATTAGAACTAGGCGTTACTAAATCTGGTAGATCTATCGTATCAGTAACTGGAGGAGCTGCCATATGAAAGGACTGCTGCGCAGAAAGCACTAATGATAAGCCAGAAAGCACGATAAATAGTAATAATCTCATAAATGTATTAGATAGTCTCTAATATTCTAACGTAGTATAAAGATGCATAGTTACATTCAAAAAGTTGTGAAAACCTTAATTATTAACAAGGCACTAAAGAGTGTCATAATCTACCAAACCATCGTAATAGTAGAAAACCACTATTCTTTTACCTCTTGTTTGACTAAATTTGCGTTGTAACCCTACTTATTGGCGTTTTTATATGTTTAGAAGTCTCCTTTATATCTTGTTTGCCTTAGCTAATACAGCTGCATTTGCTCAACATAGTGTTGAACGACTGCCTGCACCTATTAATACGGATGACTACGATGAAATATGTCCAGTAATGAGTTTTGATGAAGAATACCTATTCTACACTAAAGTAGGTGCACCGGATTATGTAAAAGTGCTAGTAGAGGATGGCGAAGATAAGTCGATAACATTATCTAATAAAGAATATCAAAATAGACTAAGACATATCTACTCTTTAATTTCTGGAAGATCTATTACCAATCCTACGACCACTTCCTTTAATCAAGATATATGGTACTCCAAATTAGTGGAAGGGAAAGTCCATTATCCAAAACATCCTGGCCCTCCAATCAATAATGCTTTACCTAATTCCATTTGCTCTAATTATAATAAAGATAATACCTTTGTAGTGATCAATCAATTTGGCGAAGAAGGTGGAATGAATGCGGGTTTTTCTAAAGTTACTTTTAATAATAACACTGGTACTTTTTCTTTTCCTACACCTATAGAAATTAAAGATTTAAATCTAAGTGGCTCCGATATCAACCTGGCCATGAGCGCCGATGCTCAACATATTTTTCTTGCAATGAATAGTAGAGATTCCTATGGTGATCAGGATCTCTATGTCTGTGTCAGAGTTATGGAAAACCTATATAGTAAACCCATCAATCTAGGATCAGAAATAAACTCAAGATATAGAGAAGCTACACCTTATATTTCACAAGACAGAACGAAATTATACTTCGCGTCCAATAGACCAGGTGGAATTGGAGGTATGGATATTTATGTCTGTGATAGATTAGATTACTCTTATGAAAATTGGTCAACTCCAAGACTCATTGGTCAGCCGATTAATTCCATAGCTGATGATTCGCACCCTTATATTGCTATGGATAGTAATCTAATGTTTTTTAGTACCAATAGAGATGGAACTAGTGATATATACACCGCAAAACTTATTAGAGATACAGTCCTCAATACAAAGATTCAAGTTAATATACAAGCTATAAATGGTGTCACGAATAAGCCTATGACAGCTGTTATTAATTGGGGAGATGCTTATGAAGAAGGATACGAGGATTTTTTCAATTCAAGAGATGGTAAACTTCTATTTACATTTGAAGATACTCGACCTAAAAAATTTATGGCCGAAAATAGACGTATTAAATCCCAAGTAGAATTACTGGACCCTTTAGAATTAGTTAGAGATAGTATAACAGATGTTGATCTAATTCTTACCATGACTAAATCTGGGGACACCAAAATTAATATTAGAAAAAGAAGAAAAAAAGAAGAACTAACTCCTACTATTGATGGCATTGAAAAAGAACTTGTAAATAATAAAAAAGTTATTTTAAAAAGCATAAAATTTGTAAGATCAAAACCTGATGTATTAGCAGAATCTTTTCCAGCTTTGGAAGAGTTAGCATCTGTGCTTTCAAGAAGATCTGACTTACGAATACGCGTTGAGGGTTATACGGATAATGTTGGTGATAAAGATTTATTACTCAAACTTTCTCAAGATAGGGCTGATGCCATAAAAGCAATTTTGGTAAAAAAGGGTGCTAATGTTTCTCAAATAGAAACCAAAGGGCATGGACACAAACGTGCTTTAAATGGTAACAGAAATGAAAAAGAAAGAAAAGCCAACAGAAGAGTAGAAATCACTATTCTAGAACAAAAAGAAAAGTAATAAATACATTCATAAATAATAAAAAAGCGGACTACTAATCTAATAGTAGTCCGCTTTTATTTTTAAGTCAAAACCCAATTAAGGTTTGATTGTTTTCTTTGCTCTCTTTGCTCTTTGCATAGGATTCTCACCTCTAGATCCTCCTCTAGTTCTTGATCCTCTTTTGAAAGTCTCGAATCTACTTGTAGCTTGTCTTGGAGGATAATAATTATTATTAGTATCTACATCTGCTGTTTCTAAAAATGGATCTAAGACAATATTCTTAACTTCCTTATCTGTAGGAAATACTTTGGTAATTTCTTTCTGTCCAAATTTCCAGATTTCCGCTGGCAGTCTTTTAACTTCTGTAGTACCATCTACATATTCAAACTCTAAAATAACCGGCATTACTAATCCTCCGATTCTTTTAATTTCTACTTCGTAATAGTTTTTATCACTGTTTAGTAAAGCTTTCTCTTCATCAGTCATACCAGCAATACTCTTTTGGTATTCTTCTCTGTCGATAGCATCTTTTGCTAATCTATCATATGTAGTATAGTAATCATCTAAAGAAGGATCTCTTTCATTATACGTCTGCTTGATTTCTTTTTCATTACGAATAGAACTAATATTTCTTCTTTCCTTCGCTTTATTCGCTCTCGCTATTTCTTCTTGCTTAGTTGGATCTTTAGGGTCCGCTTTAAAATGTTTTACTGTTCCCAAAGCAAGATCAACATGGTCATTAGTATAAAACCAACCTCTCCAAAACCAATCTAAATCTACACCAGAAGCATCCTCCATTGTACGGAAAAAATCAGATGGTGAAGGTGATTTAAATTTCCATCTTTCAGAATATTCTTTAAACGCATAATCAAAGAGTTCTCTTCCCATTACTGTTTCTCGCAAAATATTTAGCGCAGTTGCTGGCTTTGAATACGCGTTAGCACCGAATTGGAAAATAGATTCCGAATTAGTCATAATAGGAGAAATACGAGATTTATCTCCTCCCATATATGCAGTTATTTTTTGTGCCTCGCCTCTTCTGGAAGGATAATTTCTTTCAAATTGTTGCTCTGTTAAATACTGTACAAAAGTCGTAAGCCCTTCATCCATCCAAGTCCACTGTCGTTCGTCAGAGTTAATTATCATTGGAAAAAAATTATGTCCTACTTCGTGAATAATCACACCAATATGTCCATACTTCATTCTTTCACCATAAGTGCCATCATCTTCACATCTTCCGTAATTAAAACAGATCATTGGATACTCCATTCCCATACTTCCATCGATAGACCAAGCCACTGGATAAGGATAATCGCAAGAATAATGCGAAAACCAATACATGGCATGTGCTACTGCTTTCGTTGAGTACTTAGACCAAAGGCAATCCCCTTCTTTTACATACATACTCATGGCCATAGCTGTCTCACCATTTGGCAACTTAACATTTAAAGCATCCCAGATAAATCTTCTAGAAGTAGCAAAAGCAAAATCTCTTACTTGATCCGCGTGGAATTTCCATGTTTTCGTATTAGTAGCTTTAGCCTTCATTCGATCGTCAGCTTCATCTAAAGTCGCTACAATCACAGTATTCACAAAACTATTTTTTGCTTCGTTTAATCTGCTCTTTTGTGTTGCCGAAAGTACAGCATTCTCATTTTGAAGAGTTCCTGTGGCTGCCACTAAATGATCTGAAGGTACTGTTATTTCGACATCGTAATCTCCAAACTCCAATGTAAACTCTCCTCGTCCTAAAAACTGCTTATTTTGCCAACCATCTTGATCCGTATATTTGCATAATCTTGGATAAAACTGCGCTATACAATACACGTTATTTCCATCTTCCTCAAAATGTTCGTAACCAGATCTTCCGCCGATCTCTCTCGTATTATTAATATTATACCACCACTTGATCGAAAATGACGTTTTTTCTCCTGGTTTTAACGCTTTTGGAAGATCTATTCGCATCATCGTTTTATTGATGATGTATTTCATCATTCTACCCGAACCATCTTTTACAGATTCTATATTGAAACCTCCTTCGAAAGTAGGTTCTAAAGCAGCCAAAGCTCTAGTGCTCGATTTTTCTCCTAATTCACTTGTTTTGATATGATGTGAGTCAGAATCTTTTGATCTTACATTTTGGTCTAATTGCACCCATAAATAAGTAAGTTGATCAGGAGAATTATTCTTGTAAGTAATAGTTTCATCTCCAAATAATTGCTGCTTGTCGTCATCTAATCTCATTTTGATATTATAGTCCACTTTCTGTTGCCAATAATCAGGACCTGGAGCTCCAGAAGCGGTTCTATATCTATTGGGGTCAGGTAGTTCCTGATTCAATTGTTTAAATGGATTGTTGTTGAGGTTCTCTTGCTGCGCAGTACTTACCAACGCAATAGACATAAAGAGAAATGTAAAAGCAATAATTCTCATTGATAGTTTTTTCTTGTACAAAAATGAATATTGACACCCTTAGAATAGACGTCATCTAATTAAGAACTCTAAAGTTAATCAATGGTTGCGTCTAGCAAAACTAAATCTTAGTTAGATGTCTTTGAGGCAGTCTGTCTTAGCAAACAATGGCACCTTCTTGATTAATAGAAGATTGATATACTTGTGCCGCATCTCTTCCGTGGTGGTCTTTACCATATAGTTCTTTAGCTGCGGCTTCGATATTGTCACAATCAAAGGTATTACTACATAGCGCAAACATACTTGGGCCAGATCCACTAATACTGAAACCCAAAGCACCTAATTCCATTGCCCTAGCCTTCATTTCTTGAAATTTAGGAATGAGGTGTGCTCGTTGTGGTTCTATAACCACATCTCTCAGACAGCGAGAAATTTTTTCAAAATCACCATTATAAAGAGCTGCTACCAATGTGGCGGCGTTGCCAGTCTGAGTAATCATTTGTTTTAGGGTTACGGTATCTGATAATATAGACCTGCTCTCACTAGTTAAAATTTGCGCTGGAGGTAATATTACCAAATACCTCAGTCCATTGGGAACATAGAGCTTTGTAAAATCCAAAGTGGCATTATCTCTAATTAAAATAATGCCTCCCATCATACAAGGAATCACATTATCTCCATGCCATGCTCCTGATGCCACTGATTCACCTGCCATAGCAAATGGTAACAATTCACGCTTGGTAAGTTTAGTTTGCAAAAAATGATTTAGCGCAACTACAGCTGCCACCGCACTGGCCGCAGAGGAGCCAATACCTGTCCCAAAAGGCATTTTCTTACGAATTTCTATATCTATAGATCTATTGGACATACCTAGGTGTTCCAACATTTTTAATACAGCTACACCTGCTGTATTTTTTGATGGATCATAAGATAATCCTTTTCCTTTGGTAATCTTACTAATGACAACTCCTGGTTCTTTTCCTTCTTTGATGAGCACTTCATCCCCAGGAGCTTCCATAGGAAAACCCATAATATCAAATCCTACAGCTACATTAGAAACCGTAGCTGGTGCAAAAGCTTTAATCATGTATCACAAATTGTTAATGATATAGCAAAGGTAATAATCAGAATATTTGATGTTGCTATATAAGCCTTTCTAAATAATGTTCATCAATACCGTATGCTGCCTTCAAAGAATTGACCTCTTCCAAAGCCTCTAGTCTTGGATTTAATTTTTCCGCAGTAATTAAAAGATTCTTACTCGTATGTTCGGAAGATATAAATTCCATGATTTTCGTTTTATATCCTTTCGATTCGAGCAATAATACCCTTATAGCATCCGTAAGCCATTCCGCCATTCTTTCCTTCATTATTCCGTGTGATAATGTAGAATTGAGTTGATCGTTTCCCTTCATATCCTTTCGTATTTGCTTATGACAGCATGGAGATACAACTATCAACTCTGCTTCAGCTTCTATTCCTTTGGCTATTGCCATATCTGTAGCAATATCACAAGCATGTAATGCAATCACCATATCAGTTTTAGAAATCTCAATTTGTGATATATCGCACACTTCAAATGACAATCCTTTAAAGTCATGCTTTTCTGCTATCTTATTAATATCATTCACCAATTGAGGTCTCAACTCATAACCTACCAAAGAAACATCTTTGTTTAATTTACTTAAGTGATAATATGTAGCAAAACTAAGATACCCTTTACCACAGCCCATATCCGCAATTGTCTTAATAGATTTTCCTCGACAGAGATTATCTAGTATTTCCACGAACTTATTGATCTGACGAAACTTACGTTGAGATGATTGATATACTCTTCCCTTTTCACTACTTATCCCTAGAGAATTCAAAAAGGGTGTACTTTCTGTTATCAATCTAGTCTTTTGATGATCATGAGTACCACTACTTTCCAAGGCATTATTAGTAATTACCTTTTTCAATGAAGCGTTTTTTTTATTCGATAAAAGTCGATACTCAATATTATTAAGAGATAAAATCGCATTATAAAAATGATTCTCTAGCCAGTCACAACATAACTCTACAAAGTCCTTAAGTGTATAGTTTTTCGTAATGTCTTTGGTATCATAGCGATATACTACAGATATCAATTCTTTACCCTTGATCAATACCCTTCTAGCATTTACAGATCTTAATTCTGATGATTTTCTCATCTTTTTAGACATTTGTAAAATGATTGCTTGAGTATCTAAATCTACTTCCGATACTTTAGAGATAAATTGATTTATTATTTCGGCGCGAGTTGACAATAGGTATGATATATTTTATTCGCTGTAAAGGTATCTCTTTTTGCTACTTTTGTATACATGTTAGACTTCTTCAATAATGTTATTCTCGAAATAGGTGATCGAACGGTGAATATAGCCCAACTCGTCTGGATGATTATGTTTCTGATTTCTTGGGTAATTGTGTTTAGAATGTTCAGCACAGATGGTATTAAAGAACTGTATCAACGGTATGAAATCAATCCAAAACAACAATCAAAACTTCGCTGGATCCTTGGACTATTACTAGGTCTTACATCACTTATTCTACTTTCTTGGATATTTGAAGTCGATGGTGCATTAACCACCATAAATGAAAAAGTGATTACTGCGGTGCACATTATTAAAGCATTATGCGTTCTGCAAGCTGCACGATTATTGGATTGGACTATTTCAAATATTTTTATTCACGGATATTATAGAAATAGAGAAAAACTCAGAGAACAAAGAAAGGCGAATTTATCCAAGGATAAAGATGAAAATTCTGATGAAAGAGGTACTTCTACGCTTGTTCAATACATAGTTTATATAATAGTATTTATATTCTTATTACGTAGTCTAAATCTAGATTACAACTTTTACAATTATAAAGCTGGCGATGAAGTCATAGCATTTAATTTTACTAAGATACTCAAAGTCGTATTGATTATCTTGGTCGCTAGATTAATCGTATCTATTCTTACCCAATTAATTCTATATGGTGTATATCGGAATAGAAAAATAGACGAAGGATCGCAATACGCCTTGAACCAATTACTTAAGTATGTAATATATGTAGCTGCTTTTATTATCGCTTTACAAAATTTGGGTATTGATATGACTCTTATCCTTGGTGGAGCTGCAGCATTATTAGTAGGTATTGGATTAGGATTACAACAAACATTTAATGATTTTATCTCAGGTATTGTTTTGCTTTTCGAACGAACTATATCAGTGGGAGATGTAGTATCTATTAATGGTACATTTGGTACAGTACAAAAAATTGGAATGCGCTCGAGCATTGTAGGTACTAGGGACAATATGACAATAGTAGTGCCTAATTCAAAACTTGTCAATGATGCTGTGAATAATTGGTCTCATCATAATCCAATTGTTAGGTTCGATGTCAAGACTAGTGTTGCTTACGGAAGCGATACTAAATTGGTTAAAAAATTATTATTAGAAGCCGTACACAATGTTCCAAGAGTTTTAAGTAGACCGGTTCCAATAATTAGATTCATAGATTTTGGTGATAGTGCATTATCGTTTCAGATACTTTTTTTCACAAGGGATCACTTATTTAATGAAGATATTAAAAGTGACATTAGGTTTGAAATAGATCGTATTTTTCGAGAAAATAATATTGAAATTCCTTTCCCTCAAAGAGATGTTTGGATTCGTAAAGAAAACGAATAAATACAATGATCTAATTAGTTAATACTATTCGGATAACGAAGAACTAAAAATTTACTTCTTCTAAATACTACCTAGTTTGAATCTATGATTAACTAAAATTTCTTCTTATTGTAAATTGTGTTAAATGAACCTTCTTCAGAGTCATGCTTATACAAAAAAAGTTCTTTAATAATTTATCACTATCGAAATTTTGCAATCCATCTGATAAGTATATCATAAAATCTAATAGCAAATCTACAGTATATGAATGGCTATATATTAATATGTAGAACATAATGAAAAAGGTCAGCTGAATACTCAAACGAAATATATAGATCTAGTACATGAATTTTCAGAAATAGGTATTATATTAACAGTATTCTATATGATAAAAAGCTGGATAAAATAATGCTTACAGAAAAATAAAATTGAAGCTATGATCAATAAGTCAATCCTATTCATATTATTATTAATAAGTAATTATACAATGGGACAAGATCGAATTACAGGAAAAACATTTGCTACAAGATCTGAAGTAATAGCTCAGAATGGAATGGCCGCTACTTCTCAGCCACTTGCCACTCAAGTAGCATTAGATATACTAAAAAAAGGAGGTACCGCTATTGACGCTGCTATTGCAGCAAATGCTGTATTAGGTTTAGTAGAGCCAACAGGAAATGGTATGGGCGGCGATCTATATGCGATCGTATGGGATGCTAATAAGAATGAACTCACAGCACTAAATGCTAGTGGAAGATCTCCGCAAACATTAAAATTAGATTATTTTCTAGAAAATGATATGAGCAAAATACCATCTCATGGTCCACTTCCCGTTTCTGTACCAGGTTGTGTTGACGGATGGTTTGAACTACATAAAAAGTATGGAAAACTTCCTATAAGTGAGATATTTCAACCGGCTATCGATTATGCAGAAAATGGATTTCCTGTCACTGAATTAATAGCATATTATATGGGAAGAAGCGTCCCATTCTTATCTAAGTATGAAGGTTTTGCGGAAGTATTTGCTCCCAATGGTCAAGCGCCTAAGAAAGGTGAAATATTTAAAAATCAAGCATTAGCCAATACTTTTAAAAAATTAGTAAAAGGCGGACGTGATGCTTTTTATAAAGGTGAAATTGCACGTACTATAAGTGAATATATGAAAGCACAGGGTGGATTTATTACTTATGAAGATATGTCAAGTCATACATCCGAATGGGTTGAACCTGTATCTACTAATTATAGAGGATATGACGTTTGGGAAATTCCACCTAATGGCCAAGGAATTGCTGCCTTGCAAATATTAAATCTATTAGAAGATTATAATATTTCAGAAATGGGATTTGGAAGTAAAGAGTATATACACACTTTTACTGAAGCCAAAAAATTAGCCTTTGAAGATAGAGCGAAATACTATGCTGATATGGACTTTGCAAAAGTTCCTGTCCAAAGATTGATATCCAAATCTTATGCTGACGAAAGAAGAAAACTTATTAATCCAAATCGAGCGGCTCGACGAATTACAGAAAGTAAACTCAAAGATGGAGATACGATATATATGACTGTGGCAGATGGTGATGGAAATATGATATCACTCATACAAAGTAATTATAGAGGTATGGGATCTGGGATGACACCACCAGGATTAGGATTTGTATTGCAAGATAGAGGAGAATTATTTTCTCTAGATAAAGATCATATGAATGTTTACGAACCTAGTAAAAGACCTTTCCATACAATCATTCCAGCATTTATAACTAAAGATGGAAAACCTTGGGTAAGTTTTGGTGTCATGGGAGGAGCTATGCAACCACAAGGTCACGCACAAATCGTAATTAATCTAATTGATTTTAAAATGAATCTTCAAGAAGCCGGTGATGCCCCTCGTATCCAACACGGAGGATCATCTCAGCCCACTGGTGAACAAATGACTAATGGAGGAATATTATATCTGGAAACGGGAATTGATTATGAAGTGATCAGAGAATTATCAAAAATGGGGCATAAAATACAATTCAATATCGGAGGATACGGTGGATACCAAGCCATCATGTGGGATGATAAAAATAAAGTATATTATGGTGCAAGCGAAAGTAGAAAAGATGGACAAGCTGCAGGTTGGTAATTATTTAGGTAATGGAACAGAGTACAACCAATAATTTTCTCGTTTAAAATTTTCATTTGAAAACTCTTGCCACAATACGGCGTTAGGAAATCTATTTGCATCAATAGGTTTGGGGCTTAATAAAACAATACCTCCTACCCTCTTAAATTCGGTAAATAAATTTAACTCACTTTGTGTAGGTATATATACTTTTTCTAACCATTTAAAAAAAGTAAATTTTTCGCCAGATGGTAATTCATAAAAAGGTCTTTCTGAATATGCTCCCACTGGTGCAGTTTCAAATTTATTAATGACTACTATTGGGACATTTTGTGGAACTTTTTCTTTTATAAATAATCCAGTTGCCTTTGCATTACTAAATGGAATTTGAGCATCTAGTGCTAATGCTTTTACTCCATGTATTACTGGAGCTATCATTAATAATGTTCCTAGTATATACCTGGATTTTACCCAATTAGAATTCTTACTATGTGATAGAGTTAAGGCTAAAACAAAAAGTAAATACACCATTCCCCACTGTCTAATACCTCCGGTAAAAATGAAAATACCAAATAGTATAAAAATTGAAATACCGAATAAAAAAGTAATTAGACTTCTACGATCTCTAAAGAAAATCCAAAATAGAATTACTATTAATACTACACTTAGTATGAGTCCTATTATTGAAATGCCGTTAGAAGCAGTATCTTCTATTATTCCAATTGCAAATACATTAGCTAAGTGTCCTTGAACACTTTCATGAATTACTTCTCCTGATAAGATTTGTTGGTTATATGCTCTGGTAAAATCATCTTCATTTCCTCTCGGAAAAACAGTTAAAACGAATATTAAGAAACCCGCGATGGACCACAAAAATATCTTATTGTTGAATACCAGTTTAAGTTTAAAATCTGATAATAATAAATACATCGTAAGTGCAGCTGCAATTATAACACCGTATGCTTCTGTTTGGCAAAGTAGAAATAATACTATACCTAGAATCCAAGATTGATTATTTCGAATAATTAAATCTATAGCGATTAATGATAATAAAATAACTAATATATACCCTCTATTAATTACTCCATATTCGAACACAAAAAAATAGCTGAATGCAATTAGTATTTTCCATAAGCTAGGAAGATTAATCTTTACCAATAAATAGTAAGTAGATAATATAATTAATATACTATGAGCTAATTGAATACAAACTGATTCTTGAATAGGTAAAAAGGTCCAGATTTTTAAATATAAATACCAAAGTGAAGGATGACCTTCATAATTTAGAAAAGACAATAGGTCAAATACTCCTAAGTCACGTGAAACTAACCAAGCTTGCCACTCGTCTTTCCATAATTCATGAAAACAAAGTTTATAACTGACTAATCCTATTGAAATAATTATCCATAAGATCAGATTCACATTTTTTGAATCATTGAGTAATTTTTGTGTTGAAGTATTCATCCTTGCGAAGAACGTAATTTTATTGGAAGAAATTGGTGTTATCTATCTGAGATACTAAAACTAGGACGATTTAGATATATTTAAAATTTTATATAATAAATTGATTTTCAGTAAGTTACAATATATTTTATGATAAAGAAGCCGTTTTTCCAGCTGTATTAGTACCAATACCTTATCCTACAGTGAAATACGCGACGTATAAGCGCTTAAAATGATTTAATTATAGGAGTTTTGTATTATTCTTATGTCGCTGGTGATCTCGAACTGTCTTCTTTTTGATATTCTTTTGTATAGCTTGTGTGAGATCTACACCTGTTTGATTAGCCAAACAAGTCAATACCCAGAGGACATCTGCCATTTCATCAGCTAACTTCTCCTTTTGCTCTTCGATGGATAAAGGCTTTTTCCAAGACTGTTCGCCATAAGTGCGAGATATAACTCTTGCTAATTCTCCTACCTCTTCTGTAAGAATAGTCATATTGGTTAATTCTGAAAAATATCGAACTCCTATTGTCTTGATCCATTGATCTACTTCAGATTGTAAATTTTGAATAGTCATCTTCTTTCTTTTATGATTACTAGTCCTTTCTTTGACTATCAATAATTATAGTTACCGGTCCATCATTTAATAATCTTACTTTCATATCGGCACCAAAAATTCCAGTAGCTACCTTTAGTCCAGAATGATTATGTAAAATTTTACAAAATTGGTCATATAGAGGAATTGCTTTATCCGGTCTGGCTGCTTTAATAAAAGAGGGACGATTTCCTTTTTTGGTGCTAGCATGTAAGGTAAATTGACTGATTACTAGGAATGAACCGTCTACATCAGAAATAGACAAATTCATTTTATCATTTGGATCAGAGAAAATACGCATTCCTGATATTTTTCTAACTAACCAATCTATATCTTCTTGAGTATCTATATCTTCTATTCCTAATAATATGAGTAAGCCTAAGTCTATAGATCCATTAATTTTCTGATCTATGGTTACACTGGCTTCAGTCACTCTCTGTATTACCGCACGCATATACTTTACTTTACTCCTAAATATAGCTCAAAAGTTCTTCAATCTTATTCACATTATATTTAATTATACTATTTAATCAATTACCTAATAGCTTTTTAAAAATTAGCTTATCAACAGCAATTTTGTGCGTAAGTAGTATAATTTTTCAAGGTAAGATAACTTCCAATAGATTATATATTAGTTCTACAAATATGTGTTTATAGTGGTATAATTATACGCATTCAATTCACAATCAATTTATAGTATTATAGAGTATTTATAAGCTGTTAATAATTAATACACAAATTTGACAAATATGTTAACTCGCTGTAGTTCATGGTTTTACCTTATATATTCTTCTTAATAGATCATTTTTAAACCTTAGTAGTTAAACATAATAGAAAAGGCTAGTATTTATTTATTGACGAACTGACGTTGCTAATAGTAAATACTTTTCTTTTTAAATAAAATAAATATTTATTAATAGCAGTGTGAGTTGAGAATTGGATTCTGAGAGGATTGAGTAGTTTTGCATCGTCAGAATAATCGAATCATCGCAAACAAAATTTAGACAAAAGAAATGGAAAGAACGGCTCATACGAAATCCTACCCGAAAGCATTGAAGGTGTGGTTGTACATTGGGTTGTTTATGCTGATTGTTCAAGTTGTTGTGGGAGGTATCACAAGGTTAACTGGTTCAGGTTTATCGATTACTAAGTGGGAGATTGTAACCGGTACATTTCCTCCGACGAGTGCGGCAGAATGGGATCATGAATTCGATTTATACAAGGATACTCCTCAGTACAAGGAGATCAATGAAGGGATGGGTCTATCAGATTTTAAATTCATTTATTTCTGGGAATATATACATAGATTTTGGGCTAGGATTATGGGATTCGTTTTCTTAATTCCATTTTTAATATTCTTAGCCAGAGGGCATATAGATCGTGTCATTGCTAAAGGTTTAGGATCAGTAGTATTACTTGCTATGTTAGCGGCAAGTTTTGGTTGGATAATGGTTGCTAGTGGTCTAATAGAACGTCCTTGGGTAAATGCTTATAAATTAGCCTTACACCTTAGTATTGCCTTTTGTGTTTATGCAGCTCTTTTTTGGACATATTTAAAAGCGTTTCATAATAAGATTGGATCTATGGATATTAAGTATCTGAGGATGATGAAAGTCTTTATGGTGCTTCTAGCTATTCAGATTTTCGCGGGTGGAGTAATGTCAGGTATGAAAGCAGGAGTAGTTTATCCTACATGGCCAGATATGAATGGTGAGTTTATTCCACAAGTATTATTTAACAGTGCTGAATATACTGTTGAAAACTTTAATTATTATGATCGCAATATGTTGCTTCCTGCATTAGTTCATATCATACATAGAACGATAGCATATACCCTTTTTATACTAGGTTTATATATTGGTATTAATCTAATTAGAAAATCGAATAATGGCATAATTCGGAGAGCATCATGGATGTTAGTAAGTATGTTGGTATTACAAGTTGTTATCGGTATTTGGACTGTAATTTCTTGTCAAGGTATGATACCTGTATTTCAGGGAGTATTACATCAGGCAGGTGCATTATTCTTATTAACGACGGCTTTATATCTTTTTTACATATTAGGAAACTCTTATACGTCGTCTGATGGTTAAGAGGGTTACGTTATAAAGTTGATTGTTATATTAACTTTGCAGTATCAATTTATCACTTAATTATGCAGTATAAAGTAATAGAAGAGGCTGGTTTTCACTATATAGAAACCAATCCAGGTAAAGCTCCGATTGTGCTTTTACATGGCTTATTGGGTACGCTCAGTAATTTTAGTGGTATTGTTTCTCATTTTGGGAAGTCTTATAATATTGTGTTTCCTATGTTGCCGATTTTTGATTTACCTATTAAAAAATCAGGTTTGGGAGGCTTATTGAAGTATATAGAGTCTTTTATAGAATACAAGAATTATACAGATATAAATTTATTAGGCAATTCATTAGGAGGTCATCTTGCACAATTATATACTCTTAATCATCCAGAAAGGGTAAGTTCTTTAATACTTACTGGTAGTTCTGGATTATTTGAAAATGCAATGGGTAGTACTTTTCCTAAGAGAGGTAATTACGAATATATAAAGAAGAAGGCTGAGGATACTTTCTATGATCCTAAGATTGCTACTAAGGAACTGGTTGATGAATTATTTGAGGCAGTGAACGATAGAAATAAGGCTTTGAGAATTATTATTACGGCCAAGTCAGCTATACGTCATAACCTCGCAGATAGATTGCAGCATATAAAATGCCCCACGCTTTTAGTTTGGGGTAAACAGGATGCCGTAACACCTTTATTTGTAGGTGAGAAGTTTAATGAGATGATTTCATGTTCGAGATTAGAAGTTGTCGATGAATGTGGTCATGCTCCTATGATGGAAAAGCCTGATGAGTTTAACCGTATATTGAAGGAGTTTCTTTCTACCCTATCTGTCGGTGTATAGTTTCACGTGAAACCTACAGATAATATTTAATGTTTCACGTGAAACAAAAAAGCCAGCATGTTTAACATACTGGCTTTTTTTATTTGATCTGCTTTATTAGAATACTAATAATTTACCGCTTTGAATGGAATCTTTGTTTTTGATAGTTAGGAAATAATTTCCTGGAATTAGATGTTTTGTATCTAGTTCAATTTCATAATCCGATAGTTTCAACTCTACTACTACCCTACCAATGTTGTCAGTAATCACTACCAATGATTCTTTATCTACATCATTAATAAATAGTGATTCTCCTACATTTATAGGGTTGGGATATATACTTAGAGTATTATGATTTATTTGGGTAATGGCGTTAGCATTGATATCAAAATCATATTTAGCGATATGTCCACCATCTTTTGAATACCACATCTCTCCATTTTCTTTATAGTATGAACCCTTTGAATTACCACATGATCTAGCAACAATTTCAAAATTATCTTCTCCAGGTCTTTTCTCATATATTATTGTATTGGAGCTACTTCCTGAGGTATAAGTATAATGATCTTCATTAAGTATATATAGATTATTAATTAAGTATCCAGAAGCTAATTGCGTTAAGGTAGCACCATTGTCTTTAGATTCGTATAATGTTCCACCTATCGAGTAAAGGGCTGTTTCTCCTAGTATAGCTATATCTAAAAAGAAATTATTTACAGGTAATGTAATTTCCGTCCAAGTTTCGCCATCATCTGTACTTTGTAAGTATTTGCCTTCTCCAGAAGTAGTATATAATAAGCCTTCACTATTAGATTTGATATTGCCTAAGTAATCTGTGTTGAAAATCTTATTGGACCAAGTAGCTCCATTATCTACAGATTTAGCTATGACATGTGAGGCTCCTATGCGCATATTGGCTAGCAAATAATCATTATCTGAAGATGCATATATTCTATCTGCATTAGAACCTGTAGTAGATATAAGGCTACCATTATCAATAATAGATATTCCATTATCACTTGCTATAGCATATTTATGTTCACCTAGTGCGACTCCGTCATTAGTATTTTCTAGTCCATCAGGCATAAATTCTGTCCAGCTAACACCATTATCATTAGAAATTAATATTGAATTATAGCCAGTAGCTATGGCTGAATTTCCTCTAAAATCAATATTAAATAAATCTGCTCTCGGCATTAGCAGCAAGTTTTCGTAGCTCTCACCAAAATCACTTGATTTTAAAACTGTTGATGATTCACCTACCATATAGAAAGTACCATCTTCTGTAAAAGTGACATTTTCAATCAGTCCTGCATTTGTATCATCAAACATATAATGTGCCGTAGAAGTGGCTCCTCCATCGACACTTACAAAATATCTATTAGTATTAGCCGTGAGAAAGACGTTATCGTTATATACATGGACTGGATTATTTTCGGCCCAATTAAGAACTTCGGACCATGTGCTTCCAGAATCTACACTCTTGTATGGTCCAGAAGCACTAGATAAAGTTAAATAGCCCACCTGATCACTGGCCATTTTAAGATGATTGATCCGGCTGCCTAGATTGGCAATTTCTGAGTATCCTCCATCTGTTTTATGAGATCGGAATATATGTCCCTCTATAGAAGCCACATATATATAATTTGTTGAACTAGATGTAGTATTAATTGAGTAGGGTACTTCGTATAGTACTTCATCTAAATACTCCCATTCTAATGTACTATGAGAGGCTCTATGAATAGCACCTTCAGATATTATGTATATATGTATTCTTCATCAATTTGCATACCTCTCATACTTCCAAAAGCATTTAATGACGCAGTATTCACCTCGGTTAGTGTATGATCTATATTAAGAATGTAGAGATCCTGATAGTTAATTACATAAGCTTCTGTACCATTAGAATTAGGTTTAATCTTGAGATCTCGCATAAATGCATCATCTTCTATTTGAAAGATATCCCAAGTTAAGCCTCCGTCTGTAGATATTTGTGCTCCGGCGCAGGTTCCAATAGCAAATATGGTATTACCATCTACAGCAACATGTCTGAGGTTGGTAAATAGCTGATCAGGAAAAATAGATTCCTGTGCTGAAGTATATAGTAGGGTAGTAGTAAGGCAAACTAAGATGAGTAGATATTTTTTCATAATTAAGGTTTTTTGTTCCACGTGAAACTTTTGGGTAAATAATACCCAAAGCTATAGTACAGTCTATCGCCTCTTATCGCCTAAAAGGGTGATTTTTAAAGTGAAAGCAATAAAAAAAGCCTCTGCTATTTAGCAGAGGCTTATATCTTAGATTGAACAGTATTATACTTATTTCATAAATTCTATACTATCCTCAATAAATTTAGAGAGTGCTTCACCTTTCAACATATTCTGGTTTAACATCGCAAGGCGGTGTAAGTAGCTAGCAAAGCGATCTTTTTTCTCTCCAGCTTTCATTTTTAATAGTTTATTAGCAATCAATTCATGGTTCGTATTGATCACTACATTATGGCTATCAGGTAACATTCCCATATCCATACCTTGCATAGCTTGCATTTCTTTCATACGACGCATAAACTCAGGACGTGTTATAGTAACTGGATGATCCTCTGGTGAAAGTGCTTTCATTTCTATTTGACCACCCGCAAGATCGCCTAATGCTTCAGTAAATAGAGTTTTTATTTTTTCCTGCTCTTTTTCTGATAAAACTGATTCTTTAGTTTCATCTTTCTGAATTAGATTATTTGGAGTATCGCTATCTACTCTCACAAAAGTGACTCCCGTGCCTTTATGCTCCAGGTGTTGCATATAGTGATTATCGATTACCGTATCCATTTCTAATACATTGTAACCGTAGTTTTTACAGGATTGAATATACGAATGCTGTTCTTTCGTATTATTCGAATAAATCATAATGACTTTATCATGCTTATCCGTCTGGTTATCTTTAATGGCTTCTTTATACTCTTCGATTGTGTAATGCTTTCCTTCAATATCCTTTAATAAAGCAAATTTCTTAATGGCTTTATCATTAAATTTCTCTTCGGTTAGCATTCCGTATTTTACGAATGTTCCTATTTCTCCCCATTTCTCCTCATAGTTAGCTCTGTCTTTCTTGAATAAACTAGCTAATTTATCAGCTACTTTCTTGGTAATGTAAGTAGTAATCTTCTTTACATTCGCGTCTGATTGTAAGTAAGATCTAGATACATTTAATGGAATATCTGGAGAATCGATAACTCCATGAAGTAACATCAAAAATTCAGGAACAATGTTTTGTACATCGTCAGTTACATATACTTGATTACTGTATAGATGGATTTTGTTCTTTTGAACTTCCATGCTATTGTTCAACTTAGGGAAGTATAGAACTCCTGTTAAATTGAATGGAAAGTCAATATTAAGGTGTATCCAGAATAATGGAGGCTGACTAAAAGGATAAAGCTCTTTATAAAGGGCTTGGTAGTCTTCATCTTTTAGTTTAGCTGGCTTCTTCTTCCAAGCTGGTTCAGGGTTGTTTACGACATTGGGAACTTCTGTTTTGATCTCTTTACGATCGTCACCTTCTCCCTCATAACTGATATCTGTTTTGGTACCAAATTGTATAGGAATCGGTAAAAACTTACAATATTTATCTAATAGCTCAGAGATCTTACTTTCTTCTAGATATTCAAGAGCATCTTCGCTAATATGAAGTACGATATCAGTACCTCTGTCTTTTTTAGTAGTATTTTCTATTTCATATGCTGGATCTCCTTCACATGTCCACTTGACAGCTTTAACTGACTTTTTGTGTGATCTAGTGATAACCTCTACTTTGTCAGCTACCATGAATGCGGAGTAAAATCCGAGACCAAAATGTCCTATAATAGCTGCTTCATCCTCATATTTCTTAAGAAAGTCTTCAGCAGATGAAAATGCTACTTCTGTAAGATATTTAATGACTTCTGATTCCGACATTCCTATACCTCTATCTGAAATAGTAAGTGTCTTAGCTTCTTTATCGAGCTTAACATGCACTGTCAAATCACCTAGCTCCAGCTCTTTGTCACCTTTTGCTACTATAGTTTTGATCTTTGTCGTTGCATCTACTGCATTCGATACTAGTTCTCGTAAGAAGATTTCTTGATCCGAGTAGAGAAACTTCTTAATAATTGGAAAGATATTTTCCGCTTGTACTGAGATATTTCCTTTTGCCATTATATGATTTAGTTTTGATATTTATGGTTAACAGATTGATTAGGTCAAATGATATGCCAGTAGCCTTAATATGTCAAATTGTCATTATATGGCTCCAGCTATTACTTCTATTACATAAATATCTGATTAACAGTTACTTATATTTATTTTTCTGTTATTCATTCAATGAATATTAATTGCTTTATCTTGCGAAATAGAACAAATAATCCAAATTGAAAGTAAACGTCACATATACTGGACCTAATCCTCAAAGAGTACATTATGTATTAGGGTTCATTCAAGGACATCCATATATGCCACGACATGTTCGCTTAGCAATGAACGATTGGACAGATGCTGATATTCGTATAGATTATACTCCAAGAGATATTCCATTAGAACCTAACGAATATTTTTTACCTGCGCAGGAAATGTTTTTTGCGAGAGAAAAAAGATCACAACAATGTGTAGCTAACCAATATACTTTTGCCAATAGAAAATTATATAGTGTCGAACAGCTAGAAGGTCCTTCTTCAGCTTTTATTATAGAGAGAAAATTTGGTTTTGATATTTTGGAAACAATCTTTTTTCATCTTACACGACTTGAAGAGTATTATTGTGATGCATCTTTGAAGGATCAATGGGATATGATGGAAGAGAAACATCATTTTTTAATAAGGAATAAATTATATCAACAACCTATTGTAGATAATTTGGTAGAGGCATTATTATTGGCAATTGGATTAGAACCAGTAACGTTTAAATCGAAATTGACGATTACTCATGATATTGATGTATTGAGAAAATTTCCCAACGTAAAAAAATCATTAAGAGCAATAGCTGGCGATGTTAAAAGAAACAAATCTCTTAGATCTTTCTCAAAAATTTATAATTTATATAAGGAAACGAAGAGTGGAAAAGTCAAAGATCCGTATGATACTTTTGAACGATTATTTGTCAAGGATGAACATCGTAAAATAGTATACTTTATGGCGGGTGGTACTAGTGCAAATGATGAAAAATATGATATTAAGAGTAAAGAGTTTAAATCGATTTACGAATTAGCTATTTCGAGAGGGTATCAGATCGGATTACATCCGAGTTATAATAGTTATGATGATTACGTAATGATCACAGATGAACGTAATAAGTTACAAAATATTATAGGTGGAAAAGTAAGAACTAGCCGTCAGCATTTTTTGCGATTCGCATTTGATGAAACTATTACGGCCTTAAGTGATAGTGGAATATATGAAGATAGTACTTTAGGATATCAGCATAGAATAGGGTATAGATGTGGTACGGCTTTTACTTATCTTTTGTATGATTTAAGAAGAGATAGAAATAGTAGAGTTTCGGAGACTCCAATGATTGTAATGGATGGAGCTTTACTGGATGAATGTGATGGAGATATGGCAAGAGCTTCTATTTTGTTGTTTCAATTTGTAGATAAATATTTACAGAATTCGCACATGACTATTAATTTTCATAATACGATTTTTGATCCTACGAGATATGATACCGAATCGATGTGGAGAATGTATGACTCAATAATAGAAAAATATAACTGATGAAATTTCTTGTAGTATCAGATATGTTTTCCTTAGAGCATTGGCTTATAGATAATAATAAGCCTGAGATCATGCCGGCCGTATATGAATTTTATAATTATTTGGGTAATCACTCTGAGTATACATTTGATGCAGTGATTGCGCATCCTACAGTTGAAAAAGTTGTAGAATTTCCTAATGGCAGCAAAATATTTATTTGTAAGCTAAGTGTACCTTTTCATTATATTAGAAAGTTTACTTCTTTGCGTTTTTTAAAGAAGAAGGCGCAAAATCTTTTAGACAGTAATAAGAATTATACGCATATATATGGAATGACTATTTATGCAAATGTTGCTAAAGAATTGGGAAAAGAAAACAAAATTCCATCTATAGGAAGGTTATTCGGTTCTTTAATATGGGATATCATTAAGAAAGGAAAATGGTTCAAAGCTAGAACAAGGTTTCACTATCAACTCAAAGAAATTAACAATCCATGTGATCTTACTATTTGTACAGAGGACGGAACGCAATTTGATTTGGCAATAGCTAAATATAGTCCTGATTCGAAAGTTCAAATGATGTACAATGGAGTAAATACGTCATTACGAAAAAAATTAAGATCGCTTGATTCTGTAAATAGAATAGACAGTAAAAAGCAAATTAATTTTTGCTATATAGCGAGACTTACTTATTGGAAGAGACAAGATTTAGCATTAGAATTTATTGCTCAATTAAAGAGTATAGGTCTAAATGTGCAGTTGGATATTTACGGAAGAGGAGAGCAAGAAAAATTTCTAAGAAAGAAAATTTTACAATTAGATTTAGTAAATGAAGTAAGTATAAAAGGATCGGTAGCACATGAGAACATTCCAGATTTATTATCTAACTATCACGTATCGATGTTTTTATATGATGCTTCTAATCTTGGTAATGCTATGTGGGAATCTTCTTTAGCTGGAAGATTGATATTTACTAGAGATACAGGGAAAACAGAAGAAGTATTTAACCTATCAAATGCAATTATAATGAAAGGTACTGATGTAGAAAATGCTGTTCATGATTTTGTTAATATATTAGATAAAGATATAGACTTAGCTCATAAATCTAGACAAACCATTCACGATTTGTTACCTAATTGGAAAGATAGGTTTGATGAAGAAATGAAAATTATAAATCAGTTTTTTTATTGATTCGCTTTCATTTTTCGAACTTCATATATATTCAAGCATGAATTAGTATTAGGACAAATTTCCAATATATTTTCCACTAAATAATTTTCTCTAGTTTCATTAATCATATTGTAGAATTGAGAATTCCGACTGCTTTGTGCGACTGTTGCTCCAGAAGAAATTAGAGCTATGCGAAATACATCCGTCGCTTCAAATGTTTTTTGCATGTGAAATTTGTCATTCATTAAATTAATATCACTCCATTTGTGTTCTAGTACAAAGGGATATATATATCTGTATATTGGTGTTCGACTATTAAGGTCAATAAATGTGATATGATCTTTTGTATTGGCTTGCAGAGCATTCCTAAATTGTAAGTATTCACTTTGTCTATGATAGGATTTGTAATGTATACCTGTTTGTACAATTACAATAAGAATCATAGTTAATATGCCGATCCAATTTTTATTTATCCATTTTTTGTCTCGAATATAATAACCCATAGCTATGACAAAAAATGGTGAGGCTGGGATCCAAAACCTACCATTCAATAAAAGCCCATTAGTATATCCACTGTAAACATGTGCTACATATCCATAAACTAAGTGTAGGGTTAAAAATGAAATTAAAGCTATCCCAAATGTTTTGATTCTTTCACGTGGAACTTTGGTAAACCAGATTGGACTAAGTGGTAAAAATATCAATAGAATAATTGAATAAATAATTAATGTGTCGGGAACGTATTCTAGTCCAAAAGGATAACCTTCTTTAACAAAAAATGGATTGGTTTTCAAAATGTAATATCCAATACATCGGAAGGAGGCACCTAATAAAAATGCGAAAGCAGAATATACGTAATTGCGACTTATGAAGAAAGCTAAAGGAGCTAGTAATAATATATTCGTTTCTCTAAAAGCTATACTTAATCCAGTAATGAAGGCCAGCCATAAATAGGATTTAGTGTTATTATTGTAATATAAATTAATGCCCAAGCTCACCAAGAATAAACTGGGCATTTCGCTCATTGTAGTCCGTGTTATAAATACAAGTGGTATAAATAAGTAAACGACACCTAAACTGATAAGCGGAAGATTACTTTTTCGTAAACTTTTATAAAGAAAAAGAATGGAACCAATCAGATAGAATAATCCTATATAGTATATCAGTGAATCATTAATTTTTAATAGACCGGCAAGTATAAATGAGTTTCCTGGCGGATAATGTCCTTCAATTAAGGTATATGTAGTTCCAGATATTACATCTATTAATGTATTACCGCTGTTACCAAAGATCCAGTTTTGTGCTTGGAAATAATAACTAAGTTCGTCCGTGATCATTAATTGTGAAGGCGCCCACAAAACGAAACAAGTGATTATGACGATTAGAGGAAGAAGGACGTATGTATACTTTTTATTCACACAGATGTGCTTTATTAATAAGAGTTGAAATTTATATCTTCCAATCAAAATTTAATTCTACAGCGCAATGGTCAGAATGTTTGACTTCTCTGTAATGCGAAACAGATTTTAGTGTAGGCACTAGATTATCAGTAACAGAAATATAGTCTATTCTCCATCCTTTATCTCTATCTCTTGCTCCAGCTCTATAGCTCCACCAACTGAATTCCTGTTTTTGGGGATTGAGATGACGAAATGCATCGTTCATTGGACCATTAAACCATTCATTCATCCATGCTTTTTCTTCTGGTTGGCACCCAGATCTTTTGTCATTCTTTTTAGGATTATGAATGTCGATGTCTTGGTGTACCACGTTGTAATCTCCTACTATGATTGTATTCGGTCTGTCCTTTATAGTTTCTAAGAAAAATGGTTTTAGATCATTTAAAAATTCCATTTTAAATTGGTGACGTTCTTCGCTCGCACTGCCGCTAGGGAAATAGCAATTTAGAACAGTGAGATCTCCAAAATCAGTTCTTAAGATTCTACCTTCGCGATCATATATTTCTTGTCCGCAACCAGCGACAATTTTAGTAGGTTCTATTTTTGAAAAGGTAGCCACACCACTATATCCTTTTTTTTCTGCACTATGCCAGTAATGCTTATATCCCACTTCTTCAAGTATAGATTCGTCTATTTGCTTTTCCATGGCTTTAGTTTCCTGGAAGCATACAATATCATAGTCTTGTGCTCTTATCCACTCAAAAAGTCCTTTTTTCATGGCTGCGCGGATACCATTTACATTATAGCTTGCGATCTTCATATTGTTTGTTTTATGACTGGAGAGTACAAAGATGTATAATTACAATGACTCGGATCGTAAAATTGGGCCTAATATTTGATATACTAACAACATACATATTATATATTTATTACATTTGATCTATGTACAAGGGAAAGAAAGTTGTTGCTGTGTTGCCTGCCTATAATGCGGCACAGACATTAGAGATTACTTATAATGAGATTCCAAGAGACCTAGTTGATGAAGTTATTTTGTGCGATGACTGTAGCAAGGATAATACAGTAGAAGTGGCCAAGAAGTTGGGTGTCGACCATATCATCTCTCATGAAACGAACAAAGGATACGGTGGAAATCAAAAATCTTTATATAATAAATCCTTAGAATTAGGTGCTGATATAGTGATCATGCTGCACCCTGACTATCAGTACACACCGAAGCTAATACCTAGTATGGTTAATATTATCGGTGAGGACCTATATCCTGTGGTACTGGGATCTAGAATATTGGGAAAAGGCGCCTTAAAGGGCGGAATGCCAGTGTATAAGTACATAGCTAATCGTTTCTTGACGGCTACACAAAATTTTCTGGTAGATTATAAATTGTCGGAGTATCACACTGGATATCGTGCTTTTTCAGCAGATGTTTTAAGAGGAATTAATTTTAATAATAATGATGACGATTTTGTATTTGATAACGAAATGCTCAGTCAGATCATTTATAATGGATTTGATATTGGAGAAGTGACCTGTCCTACTAAGTATTTTGAAGAAGCTTCTTCTATCAATTTAAAGCGAAGTATACAATATGGTTTGGGAGTCTTAAGGGTGTCGTTAGTGCATAGATTGTGTAAGTGGGGCGTAGGTAAATCAAAATTATATTGATTTAACTTTAGTACTATCTGGGATATCTATACATTGCATGGTATTTATCATTTGCAATAAATGAACTCATTAATCAAGCAGATACCTAACATCCTGACTACTGTGCGCGTGCCAGTATCAATCGCTTGTGCCTATTTTACTTTTCAATCCGATTATAAGAGCTTAATCATTGCTTTTGTCTTATTCTCTATCGCTACGGCTTCTGATTACTTTGATGGGTATTTGGCTCGGCTTTGGAAGATAGAGTCCAATTTTGGTAAGTTATTAGATCCTATAGCGGATAAGATATTGATATTGGGAATTTTAGCAGGCTTTTCTTATACAGGATTGATTCCATGGTTTATTACGATTATCATTGCTTTTAGAGAAATATTATTGACGGTATTTAGATTAATCCTAGCCAATAGACCGAAGAAAGAAGTTTTACAATCTATATCCTCGGGTAAATTGAAAACTGCTTCTCAGATGGGAGCATTGGGCAATACTTATTTATTGCTATTATTCGAAGATCAGTTGACAGCATTTATCAGTCAAAATGTGATCCATTGGATTATATTAATTATGATTGGAGTGGCAGCAGTTCTTACTATCTATTCAGGAATTGAATTTTATAGGGTACATCAAAGACAAGTAGATTCTATTTTTGAATAATCGCTATAAAATAAAATGCATTTTATTCACGCATAAATTTTCTAATATCATTGCGGTCTAGAACGCCAATTATTTTGTTATCCTCTTTTACGGCGCAGATAGCTATTCCATTTTGATTCATCATATCTGAAACATCTCTTAGTGTTTCATGAGTATTAATGTATGCGATGGTAGGACTCATTAATTCTGAAACGAATGAAAGGTGATTAATATTTTTAATAGCATCCTTAATGAATATTTCCGGGAGCGATCCTATTAATTTTTCTTCTTCGTTGAATACAATGAAATTTTTTTCTTCGCCCTTTTTATAAATGTCAATGACAAATTTGTAATCATCTGTTGTTTTAATATTGGTAAAATTGGTTCTAAATATTTCCGAAATTTTAGTTGAAGCTTTCTTTATTATTCTTACGTAATTATATTCTTTTCCTGACATTATAAATACGAATACACCAATCAACCCTAATGTAATATTATTCGTATAAAAGGAGTAGAGTAAAAATCCGAATGAAATTATTCTTGCAATCCACATTGCTACTCTTGTCGCCTGAACTCTTTCCATTTTAAAAGATAATAATGCTCTTAATACTCGTCCTCCATCCAT
>CALBEE010000252.1 GCA_937927575.1 uncultured Saprospiraceae bacterium
AAAGAGTATATTGGTAACGCTATGCATAGTAGTATGGCAGCTGTCTTTGCCCAATTAATTGTCAATGGAGAAAGTCATGGCGTGCATGCCATCCTAGTGCCTATCCGTGATGCGGATGGAAATGTTCTTCCAGGAGTGACCGTTAAGGATTGTGGTTATAAACTGGGTCTTAATGGTGTAGACAATGGTCGACTTTGGTTTGATAGAGTAACAGTACCTGTAGATAATCTACTCAACAAATATGGCGACATAGATGCGGATGGTAATTATAATAGTTCGATAGATAATCCCAATAAACGTTTCTTTACCATGTTAGGTGCATTAGTAGCAGGTCGAGTTTGTGTTGGATTAGCCGGATTAAGCGCCACTAAATCTGCTCTAACCATCGCAATAAAATATGCTTTAGAACGTCGACAATTTGATACTGGAGACGGTGGACCAGAGCAACTTTTATTAGACTATCCTACACATCAAAGAAGATTGATACCAAGACTAGCCAAAACCTATGCTTATAGCTTTGCAATGTCTCAACTCGGTGAAGATTACGTTCAAGCAGATGAAAGTCAAATTAGAAAAATAGAAACTAAAGCGGCAGGTCTAAAAGCTATGGCGACATGGCATGCTACAGATACCATCCAAGAATGTAGAGAGGCTTGTGGAGGTAAAGGATACTTGGCCGAAAATAGAATTTCATTCCTCAAAGCGGACTCAGATATCTTTACGACTTTCGAAGGAGATAATACAGTCTTAATGCAATTAGTGGCTAAAGGATTACTCACAGAATTTAAGCAATCTTTTCACGAAGAAGGCACTACTGCAGTGATCAAGTATTTAAGGTCAAAAATCATGAATACTGTAGCCGAATACAATCCAATCTACAAAAGGATGACTTCGGTCGATCATTTGTTGGATAGAGATTTTCACAATCATGCCTTACGATATAGAGAAAAGAAAATCTTATTGAGCATCAGCAATCGGATGCAAAAATATCTTAAGCGTAGAATTAAACCATCAGAAGCATTTTTAAAAGTGCAAGTTCATATGATGGATTTGGCAAAGGCATATATTGAGCGATTAGCTTACAAAGAGTTCGTAGCCAAAATAGATTCTTTGGAAGATAGTGATGAAAAAAATATACTTATAAAGCTTTCGCAACTTTTTGCTTTGACCGTAATCGAAGAAGATAAAGGATGGTATCTAGAAGCAGATTATATGGAAGGTGTAAAAACTAAAGCGATTCGTCGTGTGATCAATAAGATCTGCCAAGAACTAAGGTATGAAGCCAAAGGATTAGTTGATGCTTTTGGGATACCTGAAGAATTATTGGGCGCTAAGGTGGTGTTGTAGAATTTGGATAAAGAATTGTATTAACATCCCTACAATCCCTTCAAAGGGATACAGAGCGTCATGGCTCGAGCTTGCATTGAAACAGTATAAAAAAACTAGCGTGAACCAAATTATGTAGATGGCCCTTGGAAGGGACATCATGAACGATAAAATACTAGAGAGAATTATTAGTATAATTGTCATATCTCCCATTTAACCTAAAGCGTATTGAAAACCAATACTCATCACATAATATCATAAAATGATACACAATAATTTTTGAAAACCTACGTCTATTAAGTAACCAATTTAATAGAAATGCGATCTCTTACTCCTATCTTATTATTAATCTTCTTGTCCTTTAGCACTTCTAATGCTCAGACCTATCTTGCTATACCAACTGACAAAAGTAATATTATCCCTAAGGGAGTAGAATATAATTATGCTAATTGGTCTCGTTCGTTGGACCGTGCCAATGAAATGATGAAGACTGCCAAATCGCGTGATGAGAAATTTCAGGCTCACCATAGTAGATTTGTAAATTACTACCACTTACTTACCGACCAACCTGAAGACATTCTACTTATCTTTTGGGATCACATCGCCAACTCTAGAGATAGAACATGCGATCACTATAAGTTCATCTATGATTACGATAAAGTAAATGATAAATTTAGATTCAACTACTATAAAAGAGAGCATAGTATCATGAGCAAAGTATGCGGAGCTGTACAGCAGTCGTATAATAAGACTTTGCAAAAAAAACTGAGACAAATGGCGGCTGATGATTTGAAATACAGAACTTCTGCAATTAAAAATATTGACGAACAGGAAAAATTGGATCTTATTAATCAAGATAAAGCGATGCAAATTATTGAAAAATATGGGTTTCCGAATCTCAAAATAATTTATGAAGGATTAAACGAATTTATGACAATAATTCTCAGAGGTAATAAAGAATATGTTGAGAAACTAGCGCCCCTAATCAAATATGAAATAAAGCAAGGTCGAATTCCTGAATTTCTTATCATGAGATTGGAAGATAGACTTTCTCAATTGAATAATAAGCCTCAAAAATATGGGACAGCTTTTACGATAAATGCAAATGGAGAATCTGAATTATATAATACCATTGAGATAAAACAAGTAAATATCAACAGAGCGAAATACGGATTTGATCCACTATAAGAAAAGTCGCTTGAGACGCTGTAATTTGAATAAATGATTTTACGGTACAATCCCCTGCAATCCCTACGTGCTTACAGATCAATGCGTTACTTTATTTCATATCAAAGC
>CALBEE010000253.1 GCA_937927575.1 uncultured Saprospiraceae bacterium
AAAAAAAGTTATATCTGTATACCGTACTTTATCAAAGTTTTCTAATTTTAGAGCTAATTTGAAACAATTTCGACCAATTAAATATAAATTAAACAGATCATGCGAAAGTTATTAGTACTATTTGGAGCCATTATGTTTGCAGTGAGCGATGTCTCTGCACAGGGTGAAGGGTTTGGATTCCAAACTCTAAAGGAAAAATTTATTGAAGGAGACTGGTTCTTTATGAGTTTCGTACTCATATGTCTGATACTAGGATTAGCATTCTGTATTGAGCGTATTATAACATTAAACATAGCAACTACGAATACTGATGCTCTACTGAATAAAATCGATGAAAGATTAGCAGATGGAGATATGGAAGGCGCTAAAGAAGTATGTAGATCTACTCCTGGCCCAACAGCTAGTGTACTTCTAGAAGGATTAAATAACTCAGGTGGAGGACCAGAAGCAGTTGAAAAAGCAATCGTTTCTTACGGTTCAGTGCAGATGGGTCTATTGGAAAAAGGACTGGTATGGATTTCATTATTCATTGCGATTGCACCGATGCTTGGTTTCATGGGTACGGTAATCGGTATGATTCAAGCCTTTGATAGAATTGAAGCGGTAGGAGATCTTTCTCCAGCGGTAGTTGCAGGTGGTATCAAGGTAGCCTTATTGACTACAGTATTCGGTTTGATTACAGCGATTATTCTTCAAGTATTATATAACTATATCGTATCTAAGGTAGATGGTATCGTAAACAAGATGGAAGATGCGTCTATCGGTCTTGTTGAGATCATGAATAGAAATAACACTTTCGGAAGATAGTCATTGCTAAACCTTAAATACTATAACAATTATGTATAAGTTATTAACAAAATACGGTCAGACCGGAGCATTGTTAGTAGGGATAGCAGTCACAGCTATATTCCTTATTACAGTGATGTCAGGACTTAGCTCTGCTGGGTATGATATGGGTACTGATCTCAATGCTTTAGATGATGAAGCTAAAGCGGCAATTGGATTCTTTAATACTGGACTATGGCTAACAATCGTATTAGCGGTAATCGCAATAGCACTCGCATTCGTAGTGTTTGGTGTATGGGATCTTATTAAATACCCTAAGCAAGCTATTAAGTTCTTAATAGGCTTCGTGGTACTTCTCGTTATTTTCTTCATATTATACTCTTCTGCTAATCCTGAGGTTGTAGGATTTGAAGACAAAATGATAGAAAACGATATCACACCAGGGATAAGTAAATTTATAAGTGCTGGTATCTGGACTACAATTGGTTTGGGATCTCTAGCATTTTTAGCGATGGTTCTATCGGAGATTAGAAACGCATTTAAGTAATCCTAAAAACCTTACTGAAATGGGAAAAACTAATACAAGAGATAGAATGAAGAATGAGATCAATGCTGGGTCTATGGCCGACATTGCATTCTTACTATTGATATTCTTCCTCGTAACTACTACAATTGCGGAAGATAGAGGGGTACTTGTAAAGCTACCACCTTGGTCTAACGAGCCACCTGAGATTTCTCAGATGAAAACACGTAATGTTTATTCAGTATTAGTAAATGCTGATAACCAACTACTTGTAAGAGGCGAACCAGTAGACATCAAAGATCTTAGAGAAAATACTAAGGTATTCATTATGAATCCTCAGAAGCTTGAGAATATGGCCGAAAAGCCAACTAAAGCGATTATCTCTTTGAAAAATGATAGAGGTACAGAATATGCTACATATTTAGAAGTTTACAACGAACTCAAAGCAGCTTATAATGAGCTGAGAGATGAAGAAGCCGAAAAAAGGCATGGAATGAAGTTTGAGTTTTTGACTGTGGATGAGCGAAAGGAAATTAGAGCTAAGATTCCTTTAGTAATTTCAGAAGCAGAACCAACTAACTTCGGTGAAGAGAATTAATATTCTGGATTTCTTAAAAATATAATTATGTCAAAGTTTAATAAAAAAAGAGGTAAGGCTGATCCAGAAGTATCCACGGCATCGTTGCCAGATATCATTTTCATGCTACTGTTTTTCTTTATGGTCGTAACAGTACTTAGAGATAGTGATAAAAAGGTCGACGTAGTAACTCCGAATGCCACTGAGCTGACTAAGCTTACTAAAAAGTCTTTAGTTAACTACATTTATGTAGGAAGACCAAAAGAAGCGTTCAAAACAACGTATGGTACTAAGCCAAGGATACAGTTGGGAGATAAAATTGCTGACATGAGTGATATTCCACTGTTTCTGGAAAAGCACAAAGCGAAATTGAGCGAAAATGAGAGAGATCAAATTACTTCTTCTCTAAGAATAGATGGTACTGTGACTATGGGTATCGTATCGGATGTGAAGTTAGCTCTAAGAAAAGCTAATCAACTTAAGATCAATTATTCAGCAAAACCTGAAGCTAAATAGCTTTTAAAATAAATTCAAAACCGTATTGAATATTATAAAGCTCTTTGTGATTTATCACAAAGAGCTTTTTTCGTTTGATATGAATACTTGCTACTAAAGGATCAAGAGTAATTTCTTGTGGGGTTAGGTATTAATTAGGAATCGATTTATAATATGTTTTCATCTTGCTCCATAATAAAACTTCATCATCCCTATAATCCCTTCAAAGGGATACAATTGATACAGGGCTCGAGCAAATTTTAACTTAATTGATATCCATAAAGAAATGAAAGCCACTATTAATAGTGCAAACTCCATTAAGTATGTGTGTCCCTTTAAAGAGCTTGCACTAAACTAGTTGAACGTGCACTTTAGGGATGATCAGAGGGAAGAGTTTGCGGAAATTTTAACTAAAAAACAAACCCGTAAGTTTCAAGCTTTGATTTCGGTTATGCAAGTGAATATTAATAATCATATCCCACAAGGTTTTCATCTTGACCCCTACTAAAGGTAAAGCATATATGACGGCCTCTGCTCGACATTGTCTAATAATCAAGACTCTTCAGGATGGGTATATTCAACTTATGCAATACATTGAATTGATGTGGATTTTATGAGATATCAAACTTCTGATCAATTTGCTATTTACAGATTCTAATACTACCAATTTTGGTATAAATCGTTCTTTTGCGTCCCAATATTCATTTATCTATAAAAAGGACGTCAAGAAAAATATTTCAACATGCAACCATCCCTATAGATGAATGTATTTAACTTGTATTCAATACAAACCGAACTTCTAACTTGACTTATTGACTACTTGAAAGCACTTAACTATAATAGAGAGCTAATAGAAAGATGCAAGCGTAAAGAGCCTTCCGCTCAATACTCGTTATATCAGTCATACTCCAAAGCCATGTATAATATATGTCTGCGTATGTTGCATAATGAGATGGATGCTGAGGATATACTACAAAATTCCTTTGTAGATGTATATACTAATCTTCATAAATTCAATTACCAGGCTACGCCCGGTGCATGGATTAAGAGGATTGTTATAAATAATTGCATCAATCATCTAAAAAAGAGAAGAATAAACTTTGAGGAGATGAGTAATGTTGCAGATGTAGTCGAGGAGATAACATACACCGAAGATTTCAATCTCGAAGTGAACAAAATAAAGAGCGCGATGAATCTGCTTTCAGATGGATATCGTACTGTTTTTTCCTTGTATGCTATCGAAGGTTATGATCATTCTGAAATAGCTCAAGTATTAGACATTTCTGAATCTACCAGTAAGTCTCAATACCATAGGGCAAAACAAAAAATAAAAACAATATTATCTGCTTAGGAAGTAGAGGTTTTAACATGAATTAAAAGCAATGGATAAACTAGAAAAGTATATCAGCGAGAATAAGGAATCTTTCGATTCGGCAGTCCCTTCTGACGGATTGTGGGATAAGATCAATAAACAAATTGATACTAAAGAAGAAGAGCCGCAAAGGCAATCGAAATTACTTTGGATGATCACCAAAATGGCCGCAGCATTCGCAGTAGTATTAGCCTCTGGTGTGGTGATAGGTTATTATATCAATGACAATCAATCGATGTCTGCTAGCAATGACCCAGTATTCCAAGATTATATCGATATAGAAAAAAAGTATGTCAAAGATATCAACCACAAAATGAATGCGCTTAGTGTACATGATGTAGACCCTCAAGTGAATAGAGATCTCATGCAGCTTGATGAAGTTTATGAAGAACTTAAAAAAGAATTGTATCAAGGCCAAGCCATAAATAATGATAAAATAATAGAAGCACTTTTAACTACTTATCAAGAAAAGGTAGAAATACTAGAAAAGGTGCTTTCAAGAGTTGAGCGTTCATCTGAAGATATTCAATTAAAAACATTAAGAAATGATTCAATTAGCATATAAATCGGTATCAATAGTTATGTTTTCTTTGATGACATTTACGATGTCGGCATATTCAGCCGTCGAGGATACTTGTAGATATAAAGAGCATGAAGTAAGAAAAACGATTCATCACGAATTTGCATTAAATGCAAACAGCACAGTGAAACTTTATAATAAGTATGGCGCTATGAATGTGCATACTTGGGATAAAGAGCAAGTGAAATTAGATGTAGAAATAATTGTAAATAGTAGCAGTAAGAAGAATGCAGAAATGCAGCTAAAGTATATAGAAATACAATTGGATAATTCTGATGATTATTTAAAAGTAGCCACGGTACTTACGGAGAAAGAAAATGGTTGGTGGAATAATGTTTGGGGTTCTTGTAAGAGTGAATTAGAAATCAACTATGATATATTTCTTCCTAGGACAAGTAATTTGATTGCAGAGAATAAGTACGGCAATACTAGTATTGAAGATTTGGATAACGATCTTGATGCAACCATTAAATACGGAAACCTTACCACTAACAATGTCAATGGAAGTGTCGGTTTGACATTAGGATACGGAAAGACAGTGATGGGAAATATTGGCAATCTCGAAGCTGAAGTGAAGTACAGCGAAATGTATATTCAATCAGTAAAGAATGTAAATATTACTAGCAAGAATAGTGATCTAACGATAGATAATGCACATGATATGAATATTATCAGTAAATATGACTCTTATCAATTGGGGACTATTGGTGATTTTACGAATGAAGGTAAGTATGATTCTTTTAAGATGGATTCCGCCGAATCTATAGAAATAGAGGGAAAGTATTCGACTATAAAAGCCCTTTACCTAGAAAAATCAATCGATGCGGAAATGAGCTATGGATCTATCAAAATACATGCTGTATCACCTGCTTTTGATCATGCAGTGATAGATTCAAAGAATACAGATATCTATTTGGACTTGGACGTTGATTTTAAATACGAAATAGAAGGCAAGTATATATCTCCAAAAATTGCTGGAGAATTCAATCATAACAACTACGAAAAAGATGGTTCTCATCTCTATGTAGAAGGTGTTCGCGGCAGAAATGCTACGGCCAGAGTTGAAATAGAAACTAAATATGGTTCTATCAAGATAGATTAAGTCGGAATATCTATTCACATTGTAATCATAGTCTCTATTTATTCGAGTATATAAGGGCTATTTGCTCAGCTTTATTGAGCCATACCATATTTCTCATTTAGTAGTAATAGCTTGGATTATATGATCTTTTGACTTCTCTGTTGTAATGAATATAGAGGATTAGTACTTGTCAAACATCATAAGTAAGCCTTATTGCATTTAAGGATACATACATCAATATACATCTACTTCATGACCTCATAAAGAATGCTTATCTTGAGCCAAAGACAAGAATTAAGATATGAAGGTAAAATTTTGTGGTGCGGCGAGGTACGTTACAGGAAGTTCTCATTTAGTAACTTTAGACAGTGGATATACGATATTATTGGATTGTGGCATGTTTCAAGGAACGGGTAAGGATCTTTGGGAATGGAATAATAAATGGCATTTTGATCCAAGTAAAGTCGACACTCTAATCTTATCTCATGCGCATATTGACCATACAGGTAGAGTGCCTCAATTAGTAAAGGATGGTTTTGAAGGCAATATACATTGTACACATGCTACCAGAAGTCTTTGTGCCATAATGCTCTTAGATAGTGCTAAGATCCAAGAAAGGGACGTAGAATGGTATAATAAAAGGTTACTCAAAAAAAATAGGAAGAAAAGAAAAGGTAAGAAATTAAGAGTACCATTATACAAGTCTGAGCATGCTCATAGAGCAATGGAAATGTTTCTTGGCTATAGTTATAATAAATGGCATCGGATACACCCAGATGTCGAAGTAATGTATCGCGATCAAGGCCATATATTAGGAAGTGCGAGTGTGACCTTACGAATTAATGAGAATGGAAAAGAGACTATTTTAGGATTTACGGGTGATATTGGTAGACCTGATCGACCTATCTTGAAAGATCCACAACCCATGCCTGAAGCGGATTATCTCATCTGTGAGTCTACATATGGAGATAAAGATCACGAAAGTACGCCCGAACAATCAGATCGTTTCTTAGAAGTTTTAAAGCATACGTGCATTGAGAAAAAAGGAAAATTGATCATACCTGCATTTAGCGTAGGACGTACACAAGAGATCGTGTATATGTTAGATAAGATGGAGACTGCGGGTTTACTTCCGAAAATACCAGTTTATGTAGATAGTCCACTAGCCGTCAATGCTACAGAAGTTTTTGGTGCGCATCCAGAATGTTTTGATGATGAACTTAATGAGTATCTGTTGATAGACGATAATCCCTTTGGCTTCAATAGCTTAAATTATATCAGGAAGGTAGAAGCGAGTAAGGCTCTCAATGATAATCAAAATCCGATGATAATCATAAGCTCTTCTGGTATGATGAATGCCGGTAGGGTAAGGCATCATTTGTATAATAATATAGATGATGAAAAAAACACTTTTCTGATGGTAGGCTATTGTTCGCCAAATACCGCAGGGGGAATGTTGAAAAATGGGATCGAAGAGTTGAAAATATTCGGTGAATATAAGCCTGTCAGAGCTGAAATTGTATCTATGGCTTCTTTCTCAGCACATGGGGATAGAGGTGAAATGAGAGACTTTATTAGTAATCAAAGAAAATCTGCTAAGAAGATCTTTTTAGTGCATGGTGACTACGATACTCAAATAGAGTTTAAAAAGTATTTGGAGAATGATGGTTTCGGCGAAATAGAAATACCGCAAAAAGGTCAAGAAATTGAGCTGCAATAGGCTTTTGGCGACGTTATATACAGAAGTAGGCTAGGTGATGCAGCGTAATACCGGTGTCTACTATATATACAAATGAACACACAATCAATACCATGATAAGATCTATTGGATTATACCTAGGCGCAATTTTGATTTTTGCTTGCTCTGCTTGTTCTGATGTACAGGATATTCAAGATGCGGAAACCGCCTATGACGTAAGTCTTGCTGTACCATTAATAAACACTCAGCTGACATTGGAAAGTATATCCGATAGAGTAAATGATTTGACTTCGATCGTTATCGACTCAGAAGGTAAGCCTACACTGAAGTATAATGGAGAGCTGATAAGACAAGATGCTAATGATATCTTTCCTGTATTTCCAGCCATAATAGATATTCCGATCGATGGACCTAACTCAACTTGGAGTTTAGAGTCATTAGCCACATTAACTTCTGCATTCGCGGATAACGAAATTCGTAAAGCGATCTTTCAAGATAATAACGTTTTTTTCAAGTTACAGCATGCGGAAGATCAGGACGTAACTTTTACGATCACTATTCCTGAGTTTACATTAGATGGCGTTGCATTCACTAAAACATATACCGTTCCGCCAAGATTTAATGAAGCAGATGTATTCAATACAGAATCTTCGTCATTAGATGATTATTTATTTATTCCTATTTCTAACACGCTGAGTTTTGAATATACTGCAGTAGATGCAAGTGGCGCGGATGTGCCCATGGAAGTCACGGCAATGAAGTTAGACTTTCTCAATTTTGAATACGTAGAAGGTTATTTTGGTGAACGTACTTTTGATGTTCAAGGGGATGTCATTAACGTTGGTTTGTTTGATAAATGGGTAAGTGGAGGATTAGAGTTTGATGATCCAAGAGTAAGTATAAGAGTTGAAAATTCTTTTGGTTTTCCTGTAAAAACTGATTTTAAAAAATTAGAATTTAAAACCATTACTGGCTTGGTGTATGAAATAGAAAGTACAATTATAGACGAAGGTGTTGCATTTAATTATCCACAATTAGATGAGGTAGGAGAGGTTAAAGTAACAAGTTTTGATTTTAATAAAAACAACTCGAACATCCAGCAAATATTTGTGGATAAAATCTCTTCTGTGGGCTATGATATAGATGCATTGGCTAATCCTGATGCCGATTCTTCCATAAGTGGTTTTCTAAATAAGGAAAGTTATTTTAGAATAGACGTCTCGGTAGATTTACCACTTAATGGTATAGTTAATGAATTAATTATATCTGATACTCTAGATTTTGATTTATCAGAAATTGAAGATGTTGAAAGTGCAGAGTTTAAATTCGTAATAGGTAATGATTTTCCGGCAACGGTAAATGTACAAGCGGTAATTCTCGACGCGTTGAATAATCCGATTGATGAGGTTTTTGATACGGATGGTATTACTTTGCCAGCCGCCGCTTTGGGTTCAGACGGTAGAACTATAGAGGGTGATGATTTTGTGGAGTTTGTAGATATTATGTCAGATAGATTAGAGACTATTAAAAATGGTGAAAGGATAGTACTTGTTGCATATATCGATAGTAAGAATGTATCTGATGATTTTTTATGGCTTTATAGTGATTACGAAATCGATTTTAAGTTAGGAGCTATTTATAACGTAAAGAACTAGATAAATGCAAAGTATTAGAAAAGTCATAATATTCTTTTTTACACTCTTGGTGGTTTCGTCAGAAGCTCAAGATTTATCTATTCATATGATGGATAGCGTTTATGCTCGTACTGCTGTTAATCCGGCCTATAGGTTTAATGACAAATTTGTAGTGAATCTTTTAGGAGTTTCTACTGGCACATATACCAATGGAATTAGTGTTGGTGATATACTTATTGAGAATGGAGGGCTTAATCAATTTCAGCTCAAAGAAGGTGTGGACAATATCAATGACGACAACTATATTTTTGGAGAAGGTAATGTTCAGCTTTTAGGAATAGGGCTTTCGGTAGGGAAGTGGCAATTCTCTGCAGGGTATAATTTTCATTTAGTGGGCGGAACAAGTTACTCAAGAGATCTGTATTTACTGGCTGCTAATGGTAATGCACCTTATGTCGGTGAGACGCTTGACGTAGGAATGGATTTATTGTTGCAAGGATATCACGATTTACATTTAGGTGCTTCGTATAAGTTTAATAATGTTTCATTTGGTGGACGCATCAAATTGCTGTCTGGAGTAAGTGATATTTCAACAGATAATTCTGAAATACAATTGACCACTGATGATGAAATTTATCAGCTTACGGTAGCTTCAGATTACCAATTAAATACGACGAGCGTTGTAGATTACGAAGGTATTGATAGCTTGGATTTTGATTCTGATGCTTTTGGATTCAACAATTTTTTGGGACCTAATTCAGGAATAGGAATTGATCTAGGAATAGATTGGGCAGTGACACCTGAGCTTAGCCTTTCAGCGAGCATTCTAGATATTGGTAGTATAAGTTGGTCGGAAGATGTGGTGAATTATACCAGTAATAAAACCAATGCTTTTGAGGGTGTAGATATCTTGGATTATATTGATGATGATGAGGAAGTGGTTTTAGAAGATAGTCTTTATAATCTTTTGGATTTTGACGAAACGAATAATTCGTATACTACGTCTCTTGGAGCCAAATTTCACTTAAGCGCAAGATATCAAATGAGTCCAAAACTCACATTGGGGGCTAACTATTACAAGATCAATAATCATATTGGTGGCAGATATATGATTGGGGCGAATGCTCAGTATAAAGCACTTTCATGGCTGTCATTTGGAGGAGGATTAGCTTCTACTTCTAATAGTTCGATATTAATACCATTCAATGCCATGTTGCATTTAGGTCCTGTAAGTACATTTTTAAGTAGTGACAACATTATGTCTGCTTTTTCTATTAAGTCTGGTAAGGTATCTCAATTGCGATTAGGATTGCAATTGGGTTTTTAGGGACGTTTAGATGATATAATTACTCCCTAGACTGAGAAATATGCCTTGAAGGTGATTTCTAATCCTATATTTACGCATATAATTTGATTCAATATGAAAATTAAATACTTACTACCAATTTTTGCGCTTCTCTTTATTTGTTCATGTGCTGAAGATCCACTTCCTGAAGAGGAAGAAATGGAGATGGAGATGGAAGAGGAAGTTATAACTATATGTGATACAGATAGATATACTTTGCCGATTTTCACTGAAATCGATAGTTTGACGAATGTTACATTCGCTGAAAGTAATATGGATACTGGCCACCCCAACGATTTACTAATGGATATCTACATGCCTGCAGAAGGGACTGATACTCTAACAAAGAGACCAGTCTTGATATGGGCGTTCGGCGGCGCGTTCATAACTGGAGAGAGGTCGCAGATGGCAGAAATTGCTCGACAATCCGCAAGGTTGGGATATGTTTCTGCTACAATAGATTATAGAATATTACCATTTTCATTTGTAATTCCAGATTCTACTAAAATGATGGATATTGCGGTAAAAGCGTCATCCGATATGAAAGCGGCTATCAGACACTTTGTTATGGACGCAGATACAAATAATGAATATGAAATTGATCCGAATCAAATATTTATAGGAGGTTTATCCGCTGGATCTTTGACTGCACTTTTGACAGGTCTCGTAGATGAGTCAGATATCGACACCGAATTTTTGCAAAATTTAATTTCTGATAACGGTGGCATCCATGGTAATACAGGAAGTACTGAAAATCAAGCTTATGACTATGACGTGGCGGGTATTGTGAATCTTTCAGGAGCGGTTTACCAACTTGATTTTATCGATAGTGAAGATCCACCAATATTTAGTGTACATGGAGATGCAGATATTGTGGTGCCCTATGTTTTTGGTATGCCTGATTTGGGATTTGCTCAAATAGACTTTAGTATTTACGGTAGTAAGTCAATTTTTGATAGAGCAGAAGAAGTTGGTCTGAGAAATGACTTAGTAACTATTAATGGAGGAGACCATACAGGAATTTACATTAATGATGAATTTGCCCAGACCAGAGAAGATTTCTTTGCACTTGGCTATCAATTTCTCAAAGACGAAATTTGTAAGTAGACCTCATGGATATTGCTGTTTTTACCTTTAATCCTTTTGGAGAAAATACTTATGTGTTGTATGATGAGACTAAGGATTGTATCATCATAGATCCTGGATGTTCTAATGTAGAAGAGCAAACGCTATTAACAGATTTTATTTCACAACAGGCTTTAGTGCCTATGTTTTTAGTGAATACCCATTGTCATATTGATCATGTATTGGGGAATAAGTTTGTATCAGAGCGATACGGCTTACCGCTTACCAGCCATCCTGGAGAACAAGTAGTATTAGATGCTCAACCAATGGTGAGTCAGATGTATGGAATTCCTTATGATCCATCACCAGCAATCACGCAATTTTTAGAAGAAGGAGACTCTTTAGAGTTTGGAAATACTTCGTTGAAAGTACTTGATACGCCAGGTCATTCGCCTGCTAGTATTTCATTGTATTGTCAAGAATCCCTTCAACTCATAGCCGGAGATGTCTTATTCGATGGAAGTATAGGTCGAACAGATTTACCGGGTGGTGATTTCAAAACTTTGATTGCTTCTATACGCGAAAAATTCTTAGTCTTAGATGATAAAGTGGTTGTCTATTCTGGTCATGGAGAAATGACGACGATAGGCAAAGAAAGAAGAAGTAATCCGTTTTTGACTTAACGCAGTGCGTAGATGAAGAGATTTCGAGAAAAGAGATTTCGAGACTTATCGTATTCAATTTATTTTTCTCTTATTCTCGCAACGACGAAGGAGTGATTCTCTTTTCTCGGATTCTTTATGGAAAGGGTAATTCTTCCTGATCCGGATATAATCTAAAACTTTTGCGATGATAATCAGAAGCTCCATACTCTTGTAAAGCTGCTCGATGCGCTTTGGTTGGGTATCCTTTATTACTATCCCAAGCATATTGAGGATATTTAATATGCAATTTTTCCATGTATTCGTCGCGATAAGTCTTGGCGAGTATAGAGGCTGCAGCAATACTAGCATAGATACCATCACCTTTAATGATGCAATGGTGAGGTATCGTTGGATGATTGATAAATCTATTGCCATCAATTAATAATCGAGTAGGGGCTACATCAAGATTTTTGACGGCCTTATGCATCGCTTTAAATGAAGCATTAAGAATGTTATAGCGGTCGATTTCTTTGTGGGTAAGTTTTGCTACAGCATAAGAAATGGCTTTGGACTCGATTACCGATCTCAGTTCAAGTCGTTGCGAATGACTTAATTTTTTAGAATCATCTAATAATTCATGTCTGAATCGCTTGGGTAAGATCACTGCTGCGGCATATACAGGACCCGCAAGACAACCTCGTCCGGCTTCATCGCAACCCGCTTCTACTCCTTCTTTTTGAAAATATGCCTTTAAATATTTTGACGCCATAACTTCTGAAGTAAAGGTACAACATCCGATACATTATCGGCAATTTGCCATAACTCTCGATCAGATTCATTCATAAATTTTTGATCTACACATCTATTGAGCATTTTGATGAATGGATCAAAATAACCATCAATATTTACGATGATCATAGGCATAGACATACGGTCGAGTCTAAGTAGACTAATGGCTTCAACTATTTCTTCTAGGGTACCCACTCCTCCAGGCAGGGCCACTAATCCATCGCTTAGGTCCCAGAAAGTTTGTTTGCGAGTAGCCATATTTTCAGTAGTACGCATATCTTCGACACGCTTATGATCCCATTCTACTTCTTTCATAAATTCTGGTATAACACCAATTATTTCTCCACCTTTATCAAGCATAGAATCAGCAATCGCGCCCATTAATCCAACGCTACCACCACCATAGACTAAGGTGATATCTTCATCACAGAAAATATGTCCTAGCTCAGTGGCCGCTTGGAGATATTTGGAATGGACTTTAGAAGATGAAGCGCAGAATACAGATACTTTTGGCATGATGTATTTATTGGATTAGATTTGTGAAAGAAGCACTAAAGTAAATATAAGTTATGGCTCGGCATATAATTATCTTCCTTTCGTTTTTTTTCATAACTCATCATAGCTTGGGGCAAGACTTGAAAGCTATCAAAAAGTATAATGAGCTATTAGTCAATAGCTGTATCTCAGATTTGGATCATGAATCTTTAAAAGAGAAATACAATTTTTCTCAAGCGCTTTTCGATCAGTATTTTATGAATTATTCGGTTGAGAATTTAGAGAAGCTTACTAATGATGGTATAGGGAAATGGGACGATAAGAAATGTGCTTATGAGTTTGCAGGTAAAAATCTACCAGCTTATTCATACGATCTTTCGACTAATGATTATCATGCCAAACGGCATTATGGAGAGACACCCGTGCGGATAGGACAACTATTGGCTACTACATGTTTGCAATATGCAGAAGCTAAACAAGCAGGAGATGCAACTATGAGTCAGGTGAATTTGAATAAGATATTTTTGCAGTTGCAAGCTTATAGACGTTTGGATATGACCGCTAATAAAATTATGGAATGCTATTACAAAAATTGTGGTAACTCTTACTGTCCAAACTTTGAGGTGGATGATTCTGGCTATACTGGATTTATAGTTAGAGATGATGTGCCATTCGTTTTTCCTAATCATCGTGATGAGAATACTCCAAAACATTTTTCGGCAGAATATGCGGATTCTGATATGACGCGATTGTTAAGTAGTATGATTAAGGAAGGCCTGGTGAGTAAGTCCCCTTCATTTTGTGAAATGGCTTGTTATTTTCCGCGTAACGAACAAAAAGAAAATGCTGGCAATCAGAATACCATCACTCAAGATCAACATATAGGTATCCTCCAAGGATTGATGTATGTCAAAAGATTTGTGCCTAAAGATGCTTTGGTTAGTGTCGGTGATGAGCAGTATAACGTCCTAGATATAGCACAGAAAATTGCATTGGGTATTAAAAAAATTATGAAAGCCTGTAGTAATAATATGAAGTTTCCTGGTTGTGAAGATTGTGATAATGCCATAGAAGCTAAAAATGCTGGAGTGGCTATATATTATTATGGGATCGCTTATATGGTAGAATATATAACGGGTGAAAAGCCTGTTACCAATATGATAGAAAAAATGGGTTGGTCATTAAGTGCTAGTATCGAGAGTGTGATAGGCTTGGGTCAGCAACATAATATCAGAATGTATAATAAGGTGAGTACATATGCTAATCTAAGCATAGTAAGTGAGACATTGGAAGATGCTTTGCAAGCAGGAAATCTAGTAACTCCATTAGAGTCGATTATTTTTCATGATAATTACAAAGTTTTTAAAGGAGAT
>CALBEE010000254.1 GCA_937927575.1 uncultured Saprospiraceae bacterium
TAAGACCTTTTTTCTGGAAAATCATTTCATTATGCTGGGTAGTTCAACTACCCTTTCTAGTCCAACAGAAGTAAAACTTTTGCTGAGCTACAATCAATTTACGCAAAATACTTTTTGGCCCATTAACCGATCCCCATTTAGCTGAGCAGAAGATCCTCTTCTGTTCTTAATAATACCAAGTTATACTGGGTACATCGACGCTTAAATAATATATTTCTATCTAACCCTGGTGAGTACATCTACTTTCGTCAATAGAGAGTAGCTAACTTCTGATAAGCTTGCACTTCACTTCTGTTGAACTCAAATTTCTGCCGCGCTCGAACTTTGTGAAATCTTTAACAGTAGACAATATATTACGAACTACAACTTAACATAGAGCAACCCACTTTGTTACGTGCCCATTCAGGTCTTTTAGCAAACCACTTTTCACTTTCTATTTGCTCGGCGTAAGGATTTTTTAGTAATTGATAAAGCTCATCTATCAATGTATAATCACCTTGATCCGCTTTGTCAATAGCCATTTGCGCCATATAATTACGCAATACATATTTAGGATTTACGCTTTCCATTTTTGACTTCCGATTCGAATTATTAGCATCATACTCATTGAGTCTTTCAAGATACTTATGCATCCAATTATGCCATGAAATTAAAATATCATTCTCTAATTCTGAAGGATCATAAAACGAGGGCTTAATAATATCCATCGCTGAAAATTTATTCATTATCGATGGATCCAAATTAGATAACAAACGAAAGAAAATAGTCATATCCGTTTCGGTAAGTTGTAATACTCGCTCTAATTCTTGAATCAGTTTTATATCCGATTCGCCTTGTGTCACGAACCCCAACTTGGCTCCCATCATATCAAAATATTTTTTTGGATAGCTTTTTTGAAACGACTTAAGAATTTCTTCCAAAGCGGGAACATCCTCCACTAATAAGTACAAAGCATTAGCGAGTTGCATTAAATTCCACAATGCCATATTGGGTTGATTGCCGTATCGATATCTTTTACCTTGCGCATCAGTAGTATTAGGCGTCCAACTTGGATCATAACCTTCCAGCCAACCGTACGGACCATAATCGATAGTAAGTCCAAGTATCGACATATTATCAGTATTCATGACACCATGAACAAATCCCACTCGCTGCCAATGAATAATCATTTCCAAAGTCTTATTCGTAACCTCTTGAAAAAACTTTAGGTAGTCTTCTTTGCTTCTCCCTTTAATATTTGGATAATAATATTTTATAGTATAATCGATAAGAGTTTTTAGCGTGTCTTTATCTTCTCTAGCCATAAATATTTGATAACTGCCAAATCTTAAAAAACTAGGAGCTACTCGACAAACCACCGCGCCTTTTTCGTAAGCAGCATTACCGTCGTACATCATATCTCTCATCACTTCGTCACCAGTCAATGACAAAGAAAGGGATCGAGTAGTAGGAACGCCCAAATGATACATAGCTTCACTGCAAAGATGCTCTCTAATAGAAGATCTTAAGACCGCTAAACCATCCGCAGAACGAGAGTAAGGTGTTTCACCCGCACCTTTCAATTGGAGCGCCCATCTTTTTCCCTTACTGACTACTTCGAATAAATTAATAGCTCGACCATCGCCTAACTGTCCTGCCCAATGTCCAAACTGATGTCCGGCATAACACATAGCATAAGGAGCACTTCCTTCCATTATCTTAGCACCAGAAAAAATATTTTTGAAATCTTCAGATATGCTATCAACATCGTCCAAGCCTACATCATGCAAAATTTCAGAAGAGACATGTATCACTTCAGGATTAGTCGGTATTCTTGGAGTAACAAATGAAAAGCAAGCTTCCTCCACTTGTCTGCGATAATTACGAAGGCTCGGATCCGCTGGCAATTCTTTATTGAATGTATCTTGTATATTCAGATTCACGATGTATGCTTAATGTGGTGAAGTATAGTACTAACTTTGTAATCCACCTTATGGTTGCTCAATAATACTACAAATAGTGTCATTATAGAGGTATATTGCAAAAACCATCTTATATACTCGAAAACGAACAAAACTGAACAACTTGAGTATCATCGTTATAAGGAAAATTTATGAAAACTCAAGTCTGTATATTCTTCGCAATCATACTCTCTCACGCAGTCTCAGCCCAAAATAATGTTTGGACAGTATCGAATATATCTATCGAAGAAGAGGATCAAATAGAAACCATCAAATCATCTCTAAACTACAGCGAGGATGATATTTTGATATGGCACGGCAATGCGATCAATAAATTAGGTAAAAAGGCAGTAAGCCAACGAGTAAAAAAGCTCAGAAAATCGTTTGATAGAGTCTATGTTATTCCTGGATCTAAAGAGTGGGACGAGTTAGAATCAAAGCGACTGAAAAAACTAGGAGACTATCTCGACGACGAGTACAAAGGTGATGTGATCGTACCAGAAAACAGCTGCGGCTCTATAGAAGTGAAAGAATTAGATAATGACGTTGCTCTATTATTTATAGATAGTCATTGGTTCTTCAGTGATTGGTACGAAGATCGATCTATTAATAAAGGATGCGATGTAGCCTCTAGAGAAGAGTTTTGGGTAGCGCTAGGAGATGAAGTAGGCTCATTGAAAGCCAAGAGAATATTCCTATTCACCTCACACCCAATCATGCGAAGCGATAATAGAGGCGGATATATTTCTGCATCTGACCAACTATTTCCACTAAAAAAGTATATACCTGGACTGTATCTACCTTTACCTATAGTCGGAACTATGCTAGGTGATACAGAATATTACCTCACACCTGATGGCGGTAGCATGAGTGCTCTCTACCAAGAGTATACTCGCGGAATCAAGAATATAATGAAGGATCATGGACAGATCACAGTTATCTCTAGCGATGCTAATTATACTGGAGTGCTAAACTACAGAGATTGTACACAAATTAATATTAATAGTGGCGATAAATCTGACGCAACAGATCAAAGCTTATTATATAAAACTAAAGAACCTACCTATCTCCAAATCAATTTACAAGATAGCACAAACAATAAGCTAACAATATCGAATAATGAGGGTCAACAATTATGGTATCGTACATTACGCGATCAAAATGACTTTACTGACGAAGTGTCTTCCATAGAGATAGATGAGGTAGACTTTTCTACACTAAAGACAAGATCGATTCGATTAGAAAAAGATTTGATAAAACTGAATAAAATTTTATTCGGAAGTCTTAATTCAAAGTTTTATTCTAAAGAAGTATCTGTACCACAGTTAGACTTAACCACGGCTAAAGGCGGACTAAAACCTGTACGGCTTGGAGGAGGAATGCAAACGGTCTCCCTCAGACTCGAAGATGAAAATGGTCAAATCTATTTAGCTAGGTCTCTCAAAAAGGATCCAGAAAAATCTATGCCTGTGTCACTTAGGATTGAACCATTTGAAAATATAGTAGAGCATTATTTTATGGCAGCTAATCCGTTAGGTTTTTTGACCGCTTCTACTTTAGAATCATCTGCGAATATACTACACACTACACCGCAGCTTATGTATCTACCAAAGCAAGAAGCGCTAAGACCATACAATGATGAGATAGGTGACGAACTGGTACTATTCAGAGAAAGAGCAGACGATGACTGGAGAGGCAAAGAAAGTTATGGTTACTCAAAAGAACTAATGAGTAGCTCTAATATGATAGAAAAACTACACAAAAACAAAGGTAAGGTGGATGCTGAGATGTATCTCAGAGCTAGATTAGTAGACTATCTGCTCAATGATTGGGACCGACATGCAGACCAATGGAGATGGGCTGAAATAGAGAAAGATGACGAGAAAATATATCAACCTATTCCTAGAGATCGAGATCAAGTATTTTCACAATTTAATGGATGGGTTATAAATATTCTGAAATTTTATTCTCCAGATTTTTTACAACTGCGAAGCTGGGATGATCATCTATCAGAGAAGGATATTACTTGGATGCACTTCAAAAGTGCTATGCTAGATAATCTAGTACTACACCAATTATCAAATGAGCAGTGGAAAAAACAGACAGGCTATATCAAGGAAAATATTACTGCAGAAACCGTAGAAACAGCTATGAGTAAATTACCTCCAAGTTTTGCCGAAGAAGCATCATCCATTCAGTATAATATGCAGTCAAGACTAGAGGATATAGAAAATACATCACAGCTACTTAAAAAAGTGCTGAAGAAAAAATCTCTAGTAATGGGTAGTGATGATGAAGACAAAATATATATTGATATTACCAAAAATTCTGTGTCGGTGAAAGTCAAAAGTGAAGAAGATGGTGAAGAAATAATAATATTCGAAAATACTTTCACTACTGATCTCACTGAAGAGATATGGATCATGGGACTAGATGATGATGACGAGTATATCATTACTGGCGATGAGCATTCTGATATAGATCTTCTGCTATTAGGTGGGTACGGAAAAGACACCTATGACAACCAAGCTGCTCATGCGCATATCACTGTGATAGATGATCAGAAAAATAAAAGTGATGATTCTCATCTTAAAGGAAATAAAGTACATTACCGATACATCACGGATAAAAATGTGCATTCGCTTGATCGATTTGATATGGTACCTACGTATGGATTTATAATACCTACATTAGCATATAATACTGATAATGGACTGACTGTAGGAGCCACTTATACTTTGAAGAATACAGACTTCAAAGCACATAGCACTCATGTAGTAGGAGCTAACTACATAGCTGGTCAGCAGTCATCACAAGTATCATATAAGTATAATAGATATGACGAACTCACTCGTGTGACTAAGTACATTGATTCTTACTGGAGTGGAATACAAAGACAACTAAACTATTATGGTGGAAATGCATCATTAGAAACACAGCCACGAGACTATTATGATGTTAATCTATCCGACTTTAGAGTAGAGCTTGGGTTGTCAAAATCGCTCAACAGAATTACGCAATTATCTGGTGGAATATATACTTGGTCAGTAAAAAGTGAGGACACTGAAAATAGTTTTGTAACTGAAAGTCCAATTATAAATCCTGAAATATTTGAAAGAAAATATTTCGTAGGTCTACAAACGGAATATGAGATCAAAAATTTTAATAGTCCAATAATACCAACTAAAGGCGCTAGAATAAACTTATCTGCAGATGCGAGATACTTATTTGAAATTGGTAGATCAAACGTGACATTGAAACTAGATTATGATTACTATAAAAGCGTATTGGATAACGACCGTATTGTCTTTTCTACTAAGTTAAGGGTAGGACATGTAATTGGAGATTATTACCTATACGAAGGATTGCAATTAGGTGGACCAAATTTACTCAGGGGTCAAAGGATAGGAAGATACACAGGCAGGACATTATTAGCTCAAAACAGTAATGTTCACATTAAAATATTTAATAAAATAATGCCTAATTTCTTTCCGAGTGCATTGGGCATTACAGGATCTTTCGATCATGGAAGAGTATGGAGCGAATATGACTTAGGTGATCAATGGCAGTATACCTATGGTGGTGGATTGTGGTTAAGTCCTTTAGACTTTTTTGTAGTATCTGCAGGCTATCACATAGGAGAAGATAATAAACAACTAAGAATTAATTTCGGTTGGCAATTTTAAAAAATCATCGGTCAATAGATTATAAATAGCACATACTCAACACAAATTAAATGGAAAATCTAACTCAAGATCAAATAAAACATATAAGAAAGCATGTCAAAAGTCTTCTAAATGAAGGGATGGCAGGTCAGCTATCTCTGCATAACTGGGAGAATACAAAAGAGAATGTAAAGCTGTTAGAAAAAATTGCTAAACTTGGTAAGGTAGAAAAATCAGTAAATGATATAGCATTAGTGGCAACGTACTTTCAGTATACTGGATTTACAGATACCGATGCGGATAGTATCTATAATCGGTCTATGGAACTAGCTAGAGTCTATATGAGAGATCAAGAATATTCAGATGTTTTTATAGAAAGTGTACTCAATTGCCTTAAGATAAGGGTTGAAAGGAAAACTGCCGATACCGAAGCAGCAAAGCTATATCAAGATATATCTGATGCTTATTTTGGTCAAAAGAAACTCAGCTTGCGAATAAAACTATCTTGGGAAGAAAGCAATCTACTTAGTGAAGAAAAGACGGATCTACTAACTAAGCAGGAATCTGTCTTAGAAAAAATGACAGATCATAAATATAATTTGGCTGCTAGTAGAAATTTATTCAGATTCAAGAAATTACAAAATACTGCTAAACTACAATCCAAAATAGAAAAGGCAAGAAACAATAGTATGCTTGGTAATAATAAGACGGCCATGACTATGTTCAAAACTGCCTTGCGTAATCATATCGATCTGATAAATATAGCTGATAAGAAAGCAGGGATAATGATCAGTATCAATGCTATTCTGATGACAGTGATGATACCAATTCTTGGAAGCTATGTGATAGACGTATCTAAATTTATCGTCCCATCTATCATCCTTATTGTAACCTGTGGAGCAGCAGTAATATTGGCGACTCTAGCTACAAGGCCTCAGGTATCCGATGGATCTACTGATGATGAAAATCGAATTACAGGGGAGAAAAGTTTATTTTATTTTGGCAACTTCTTTAAGATGGATAAATCAGAATATAACACCGCAATAAAGGACGTAATAGTAAGAGACACTACTCTAGAAAACAGTATCATCAATGATCTTTATGAGTTAGGATATATACTAGGAATCAAGTATAAAAGATTGAGATGGTGTTACTTTATATTTGCAGGTGGTATTGCGCTTACATTAATTTCATTTATCGTTAGCATGTTTGTATTCCCTGAGTTTTAATATGAATATGATTAAGGTCATATTACTCTTATTACTATCTAGCAATATTTATTCTCAGCTAACAGATCATGACGTATATCTTACTTCAAATTTATGCGATCTTACCTCGGTAGATGATCTATCAAGTTCTCTTATTACAGAAATTAAATCTAATAATAATGAATGTACTATAATTCTTAATGGTGATCTAACATCTGCTCCTATTACTACATCCACAGGTAAAAAGGAGTTAGAAAATCTATTTCAGCTTCTCGATAAGATTGGACCATTAAATGATACCGAGATTATAATACTGACAGGAGATAGAGACTGGAATGATAATAAACCTCATGGATACGATGCAGTTCAATTATTGAATGGCAAAATTTTAGACTTTATACAGCAAAACAGATTAGAGAATGTAAAACTCCTATTCGAAAAAAACTGTCCTGGCCCATCTGTAATCGAACTCAATAGCTATATCAAATTAGTGGCCATGAATTCTCAATGGTGGAATTACAATTATAGAAAACCACGGCCAGCAGATGCTATTTGTGAATACATTAGAAAAGAAGATGTGGTTGAACAATTCGATGCAATCATCAAAGAAACTAAGAATCAAAATATACTCGTAGTAGCGCATCATCCCATACGATCACTGGGCAACTATGGAGGTAGATATTCGCTCAAAGAAAATTTTGTGCCTTTCCCTATACTAGCCTCTGCCAAGAATGCCTACCATGCTAATATTGGCGGTGACAAAGACCTCTCTAATGATAGACTCAAGAGATATACCTACCACATGTACAATTCTCTCTACTACCAATCTAATATAATTTATGCATCAGGTCATGAGCATAATCATCAAGTAAGAAGAGAAATAGATAATATATATATCAATAGCGGAGCTCCACAAAATGGAAACTATGTCACTACTAACCACAGCACACTACTATCTGAAAACGCTGCCGGTTATATGCGAATCAATTACTACAGTAGTGGTAAAGTCGAAAGTAAATTTTTATCCATAGATACCCATACATCGGCTATAAAAGTGAATCTCTTTACCTCATCCTGTGATTACAGTGCAGAGTCATCTGATGTACTGCTTAATGATAGCTATATACCATGTATAACAGATAGTATTATAGTAAGTGAGTATACTAGTAATGATAGTACTAGTGTACTCCCAGGTGAAGGATATAGCTCTAGTTGGATAAAAAAACTATTCCTTGGAAAACATCATAGACCTACTTGGTCTACACCAGTTACAATTCCATATCTCCGCATATCTGAACAATTCAAAAACCTTACCCCATACAAAGAGGGAAATGGAAAACAAACAGCAAGTCTAAATTTCGAAAACGAAAATGGCACACGATTCACTTTTAGATCTATAGATAAGCAACCTCGAAAAAAATTGGACTACGAACTCAGAAAATCTATCATTGGCCGAATATTTAAAGATCAGACGAGTGCACAACATCCATTCGGAGCATTACCTGTAGCAGCCATGCTGGATCACTTAGATATTCTGCATGCATCACCAAAACTATATGTACTACCTAATTCAGATGTGCTCGGTCCATACCAAAGCAAGTATGGAGGATTACTCGGATTGTTAGAAGAAAATCCTGGCACTCCTAATCAAGACGGAACTTATTTCGCGAATGCAAACAGCATTTTGAAAAGTCATGAACTTTTTAGAAAAATGTATCAGGATAATTCAAATAAAATAGACGTCGATGAATTTTTACGAGCTAGACTTTTTGATATACTAGTAGGTGATTGGGATAGAGAAGAAGATAATTGGAAGTGGGCGGAATATGTAGGCAAAGAAAGTACAATTTATAGACCTATTCCAAACGACAGAGATCAAGCATTCAGTAAATGGGATGGTGTATTACCATGGCTGGCAGATAGAGAATGGGGGCTGTCTTACACAGAAGGATTTGACCACGAGATACATGGAATGGAAAGTCTATTGTATCATGCTAAACACTTAGATCGGTTTGTGATGACCGAAGCTACTAAAGACGATTTCATTAAAGAAGCGAAATATATACAATCAAAACTGACCAATGAAGTAATAATCAGTAGCGTACACACAATTCCCAAAGCATCATTTTCATTAGAGGGTCCGACTATCATTGAAAAATTGAAAACAAGACGTGATGATCTACAAAAGTACGCACTACAATATTATGAGCTACTTAGTCATGAGGTAGATATAGTAGGCACGGTCAAGAAAGATATATTTAGAATTTACCAAAAAAATGATTCTCTAATCGTAGAAGTATTGGACAATAATAAAAGAGATATAAAAGAACTTAAAAAATACTATCACCGAGGATTCAAAGACGATGAAACTCATTTACTAAAATTGTATGGACTAGATGGTGATGATGAATATCTAATAGATCAGAACATTGAGTCAGACATCAAAATCAAACTATTAGGTGGCGAAGGAATAGATAAATATTCATTGACTACATACAACAAACATATTGAAATAATAGATGCAGAAGATGATGTAAATGATGTAGATGCCGAGCAAATACATATAACAGATAACTGGGCTAGAAAAAGATACATCTATGAAATGAAGTCTAGAAAATTTGACAGCTACTTTCCAATTGCTATACTGGGTTATAGTAACTTCAATGGATTTACACTAGATGTAGGTGCAAGGTGGACAAAGCACAGGTGGGATAAAACCGACTACCATATCAGACATAATTTAAAAATAAATGGAAGTACTAATGGAGATTATGGATTAGAGTATGATGGTATAGGGAGACACTTCGCAGGGCATTGTGATTTTCTATGGGAGCTTACATTAGCCAATCCAGACTTTTATGATGCCTACTACGGACAAGGAAATACTACTGTAATCGACGAAGAGTTGGACGCGCAAGACTACTACATCACCACTTTTAATAATTATGCATTTAAAATAGGTATACAAAGACAGTTTATAGAAGACAGCGAATTTGAGATAAGAATTGGATATGATTATTTTCTAAATAAAGAGATAGAAAATACTATACTAACTGAGAGTAGTATACCACTAGGTGCCAACGATGGATTGAGTATCGTACCCATTCAGAGCAGTCTCAAAATAGACCTTAGAGATGATGATAATTTTGCACGTAGAGGGATCAGACTTATGGTAGATAGTTATACTGGTATGATTACTAATTTTGACAATGATATATTCACCACAATAGGTGGATCGTATGAGCAATACTTCAGTACTTACAACAAAAAATCTTTCACATTAGGTCTAAAAGTTGGCGGAGTAAAAGGTATAGGTGATGTACCATTTTATCTCCAGCCTCGCTTAGGTGGTAGAGATAATCTAAGAGGATTTACCAGTAATAGATTTTTTGGTAGATCCTCCATATATGCTAATTCTGAACTCAGATGGAATGTATTGCAGAATCAAGATAGTAGCATACCATATGACTTAGGTCTTTCTGTATTTTATGATATAGGTAAAGTGACTAATAGAGATATAGAAGAAAATGGACCTCTCGTTTGGCATAAGGGCTATGGATTCGGATTGTACGTCGTACCTTTCGATGAAGCTTTCGCGCTGAGTATGTACTTTAGTTGGTCTGAAGAAAATACCTGGTATCCTAGAATCACATTAGGTACTGCATTAAATTAAAAATGAAATTGATGAGGAAAATATTCTTACAAAGTGTTGCTATAGTTGTGATGACGATATTACTCCAATCATGTGTGACTAGCAATATTACCATAGACGAATCGCATAAGAATTGGGAAAATAAAAATACTCGCTCTGTGGATGATATCTATCACAGTATATATCTCATCGGTGATGTAGGAGGAGCAGAAGCTGATACTACTACTATTCCATTAATTGAACTAAAAAAACATTTAGTAATAGACAATAGGAAAGATGAAAACACAGACGTAGTATTTCTAGGTGATAATATATATCCTGTAGGAATGCCACCTGTAGGTCATGACGATCGTGCAGACGCAGAGCACAAACTCAATGTCCAATTAGAAGCCGTCAGAGAATTTGGTGGTAATATTACATTCGTACCAGGTAATCACGATTGGTACCGATATGGAAGAGAAGGACTAATTAGACAAGAAAATTACATCGAAGAATATCTAGCACAATACAATGAAAAATTTACAGATTTCTTCAGACCTAGTAATGGATGTGGCAATGTAGATGTAATGCAAATATCTAATGATATAGCACTCGTGAGTATAGATTCACATTGGTTTTTAGCAGAGAAAGATGAGGAAGGCTATGACTACACTGACTGTGAGATACAGAACAGACAGCAATTCGTAGAAGCCTTTGCTGATACTATGAAACTTCTCGCTGATAAAAAAGTAATGCTCACCATGCATCACCCATTATACACTACTGGTAAACACGGTGGCAACTATTCGCTGCAAACTATATTAATGCCTACTACTGCTTATAATAAATATCTAATCATACCCGCTCCAATTACAGGATTAGTAGTAGCCTATATGCGGACTAGAGTATCAGAGCAAGATATCAATCATAAAGAATATACTAACTACCGCAACTATATTATACCTCCGCTACAAGAGCATGGTCACGCAGTAGTTGCTGCTGGTCACGAACACAATCTGCAATACCATATAGTAGATGGTATAGATTATATTGTGTCCGGCTCTGGTAGTAAGAGAGGACCGCTGAAGCTAGAAGATTTTTCGAAGTTCATCTATGGTAATTATGGTTATGCTATAGTTGACTACTATAAGGACGGAACTACTTGGCTGAGCTTCTATGCATTGACAGAGGACGACTCTGATTTCGAAAAAGTATTCACCTCACAAATAGATACTGATGATAAATAGATTAATTATGATTACTGTTATCCTTACTGCTATTCTTCTAATATCCTCCTGCGGTAAAAAGACTGGAGATGAAATAAACGCTGGTTTTTTCGCCGAAGATTTTAGTATAAATTATACTTTAAATGAGGCTTCTATCACGATGCCACTTGACCGGAAACTAGTAGAAATATCTGGACTCTCTTATAGCGATCATAGTCAGACTCTCTTAGCGATCAATGATGAAGATGGAGATCTATTTTTCTTAGATCCCATATCAGGCGCCATACTAGAGAAAATAGAATTCGGTGCATCCGACGATTACGAAGGTATAGCATCTCATAATGGTATCATATACATAGTAGAGTCTAATGGCAACATCAAAGTCATCAATGAAAAATCTAAAGAGAAAATAGGTGAATACGATGATAAACTCAATAGAAAAAATGATATCGAAGGACTCGTATATGATGAAACAACTAATCAAGTGCTCTTAGCAGCAAAAGGCGACAGTCGTGAAGACGATAACGAAAAAAATGAGAAGTCAATTTTCTCGATGAATATAGAAAACGGAATTATAGAATCTAAGCCATTTCTATCCATTAATCTACAGGAAGCGATTAAAGACCTTGAAGCGAAGTACATTTCTTCTAATGCCATAGTAAATCTATCTATTAACTCTAGGATAAGCAAATTCGGTCCCTCTGGAATAGCGATACACCCTACTACAAAAGATATGTACATATTATCTTCTCATGGTAGAACACTCACGGTGGTAGGGCAAAGAGGCAATGTAAAAGCGCTTGTTTTCCTAAAAAGCTCTGTGCATGTACAACCCGAAGGGATAACATTTGACAAAGCTGGAAACTTATACATCTCTAACGAAGGACGGTCAGGTAAGGCGGTGATATATAAATACTATCCTTTAGAGACTGATAATACTAAGGAAAAATAAATGCTTAGATATCAAACTTATTAGTATCGACTGACTTCTTAAATTTTAACAGTAATTTTCTAAGCTTTGGATAGATCTGATTTTTACAAAATGCTTTCTCTGGATTACTGTAGTAGTAATTAAGATATTCTTGCTTATTAAGTTCAAAAGAATCGAATGATTGCACCTCAGTAATTATAGGTAGCTTAAAATCCGATTGTAATTGTTTGATGGCTTGAGTCGCAATTTCTCTTTGCGATTCGCTGAACACATATATGGCAGAACGATACTTTTCTCTCATCGCATGAGTAGAAGTACTACTGTGAGTATGCAAATGGATTTCTATCAATACTGCCAATGAAATGAATGAAGAATCAAAGTGCACTATCACCGCTTCAGACAGAGTTGGATACTCTATACTACTGACCCATCCTTGTTCGACTTTAGATACACCTAACAGAGATTGAAAAATGGCTTCAGTACACCAATGACAACTTCCTCCTAGGCCTACTCTAGTAAATTCCAAACCATAAATATTTAAATTCCAAAATCCACAATGGGTTTAAACACAATTTCAGAAACTATTGACTACAACCTTCTGAGATTCTACTACATTCTGTTTCCTATGTTCGGCTACTTCTTCTACTTCCCTACCCTTAGGCCAAATATGAAATGTCCCTTTAAAGCGATCATTTCCGGTCAACCAAAAACCCCAAATTCCGTTTTCGTCAATATTACCTTCATACTCAATATCGTGAGTTGTATAACTCTTGGTAATCCAGCATTGCATTTTGTCCGTGTCATATCTTCCTTTCCAAGTATATCCGCCGACTTGATCAGATCCAAAACCTATTATGGCTCCTTCACAAAAATCAATCACGAATGACATCTTACCTTCTTCAAAAATCCCTTGTAAAGGAATAGGATATTTATATAAGCCCTCCCATTCTCCACTTGGCAAATTAGGGTGTTGTTCAGTTTTATTATGATTCATTTTGAAAATGTAAAATGTATTTACTTTTGCGCTCTTTCAATCAATCTTCTACTTATTCTAACAAAATCATTTTCAGTAATAAGTCCTACAAGATCATCGCCATTTACCACAGGAAGGCATCCAATATTATGAGTTTTCATAAGATTAATAGCTTCACTAATGGTAGTCTCTTGTGTAACAGTAATAAGATCAGTCACCATAATATCACCTGCCGTTCTTGTGCTTCTATTGGATGAATTTCTTGTCAATTCACGAAGGATCAATCTGGCTGAAACCAAACCAATCAATTTACCTTTAGAATCTTCGACTGGGGTATACTTAATCTTATTCCAGTCCATCAATTCTGCTACCAGTTGAATAATATCATTCTTCTGTACCGTAAAAATATCGGTCGCCATAAAATCTGACACTAACATTTCTGTGATCTTATACTGCTTCAATCGACTTGGATCTGGAGCCGGCCATTTATGTACAGGAATATTTTGCTTTTGGTTGTGAACAATCTCTGCCGTGAGGACTCTTAAGGCTTCATCTTGACCGACCTTTTCTTTGAGATTTGAATAGCCTCTCAACATCCATCTAGCGCCATTCATATGCTTTTCGGTACGCTCGATAATTACACCTAAGTACTTATCTATATCTGTCTGATCTACCTTACGATGTTCTAAACCTTTTCTTGCGATTGGTATCAATTTATCCTTAATCAATTCTGCCGCAGGAATCTTTTCATCATCAAACCAATTAAATTTAGAATCAATACCAAACTGAGCTGCCTTGGCAAAGTTATCAGCCGCATCTGCAAAAGATATATGTTCTCTAATGTCATCCGTATACAAGGCCATACCTTCCATCAATCCCAACCAAAAACAAGCACTGGCCACTTCATCTATGACTGTCGGACCAGATGCGATAACCCGATTTTCGATTCTTAGATGCGGCTTCCCATTATCACTAATGCCGTAACAAGGGCGATTCCATCTATATACTGTAGAATTATGCACCTGTAATGATCTTAATTTTGGTGTCTCACCTTTCTTAATACATGCTAGAGAATCTTCCTTGACATCAGAGCTCAATAATACTCTGAATCTTGCAATATCTTCTTTATAAATTTCCATTATAGATTCTTGCAACCAATCTCTACCGAAGCTTACTCTAGCACTTCGCTCACGCATATGATCATGTGAAGATCTTGTATCTAATGCCTGCTGAAACATAGCAATTCGACTTTCATGCCAGAGCCTTTTACCAAACACCAATGGGCTATTAGCCGATATGGCCATTACTGGACCGGTGATCGCTTGAGCGATATTATACATCTTGACAAAATCCTTAGGTTCTATTTGGAGATGAATTTGGAAGCTAGTATTTACCGCCTCTAATAGTGGACTGTCATGCTTAAGTGCCAATTCATCTATACCGCTCAATTTCAATTCATAGGCATTGCCAATGAGTTGCTGATTAATCGCCTCCATCAGAGCATAATATCTCTTTTTGGGTGTGAGATTATCCATGATCAAATCTCTCTTTTTGAGCGTGGGTAGGATTCCTGTCAAAACTAAATCAGTATCCATAGTATCTAACACTTCCTGAATCTTCTCCAATTTCATAGAATTTTCCTGTTCTAATTCAGAGAAACAAGAACCCATAAATTCTCTAGGAGTGAGATTAGTTTCAAGATTAAACTTAGCTAACTCCGTCTCTACCCAATCATAATCCTTCATCTTCTTTAATGCTTCCATAGCAACACAAGCCGGCTTTTGGCTTTGCTTTTCGACCATAACCATCTCCTGTTCGGCTCCGATCCTAATAGTACCAGACTCAAACCAATCATTCTCTAGCATATATTCCATTGCCTGCACATCGGCTAATAGTGCCTTGACAAATTTTTGCATTTTCTTCTTATCATTGAGCGCAGATACTCTTTGTTCTCCCATCTTTCTTGATTTTTCTACCTTCAAGATATTGAAATATTTATTTTCGACCTCACAATACAAGCATTTTCTAATTAGATACGTTCAATGTATATTGAATTAAGAACTATGAAGATCAGATTACGCCAAATTTCCTTATCTCTATGGATAGTTACTATTGTATTATTACTCTCAAGCTGTAGTAAAGATGAAGAACCTAGGTTTACAATGCCTGTAGAAGTGATTGTCTTTTTTCCTGCAGAATTCAATACTATAGAGACGCATACTGTCGAACTATTTAATGTGCCTAATCAGTTACAAATCAGATTAGAACAAAATGGTATGACGGCGGACCAAATTACGAGTATCGTCGCAGGGAGAGGTCAACTTATACCTGTCTCACCCAATATCCAGTATCAATTCATGAACAATATAGTAGTGAATGTAAGCCCAATAGACAGCAACACGGATATCAATGAAATGTATTACAATGATTTTATTGAATTTGACCATACCGGCAACTTAGAATTACTCAGTAGCATTTCTGAATTAAAGGAAAGTATGGAAGATGGCGTTTTTGACTTACAGGTAAAGTATAGCCTTAGACAAAGTTTATTGGCTACTACAGAGCACAAGCTTAAATTTGATCTTTTGGTATACGATTAATATATATAAGGATTTACAACAATTTATGCCGTAGATTGTCATCTTATATTAACTTGCCTCTATGCCATTTAATCCTTCTCGGAAATACATTCTCTATATTTTGGCAGTGATGAATTTCACTCATATTATCGACTCTATGTTGATCATGCCGCTGGGCGATACCTTTATTTCGGAATTCAATATTTCTCCAAGTCAATATAGTTGGTTAGTCTCCTCATACGCTCTGGCAGCGAGTATAAGTTGTATCCTTGGAATAATATTTTTGGATAGGCTACCCAGAAAAAGGGCTTTGTTAGTTCTTTATGGAGGATTTGCCATTGGTACTTTTTTATGTTCACTTTGTACTAGTTATGAAACTTTGATAACACTTAGAGCTGCCACTGGTTTTTTCGGTGGAATGATTGGTGCATTAGTACTTTCTATCATTAGCGATTTGTTTCCATTTAAAGAAAGAGGAGCCGCAATGGGAATTCTATTTGCTTCATTCTCTGCCGCTTCAGCGCTTGGCGTTCCATTTGGAATTTACTTAGCCGCAAAAGGTTCATGGCAAATTCCTTTTATGGTTTTGGGTCTACTAGGTGTTCTAATAGCTGCAATTATATTATTTACATTTCCAGATATGAATGCGCATATTAAACTACAACCCAAAAAACGAAAATCTCTTTTTGCGATCTTGGGCACCGTACTAAAAGATCAAAATCAAGTCAATGCATTGGTCGCGGGATTCGTACTAATAATGGGACACTTCATGATCATTCCATTCATTTCACCATTCATGATAAAGAATATAGGTTTAACTCAAATAGAGGTGGCCTACCAATTTTTTGCAGGTGGCCTAGCGACATCGATTACCTCACCCATTATCGGAAAGATGACTGATAAATATGGAGTAATGAAAGTATTCATCACTGTTATGATCATCAGTTGGATACCTACAATATTACTTACACACTTAACGACAGCACCTCTATCTATTGCTATTTCGTTAGTGGCATTTTTCTTTGTATTTGGAAGTGGACGAATGATTTCTCCCAATACAATTATTACAGCTGCCGCTGGAACAGAAACTAGAGGAAGCTTTATGAGTTTAAAATCTGCTTTACAACAATTGGCCATAGCCGCCACAGCTTTTATCAGTGGAACCATAGTAACGATTGGCGATGACGGCAAATACCAAAACTATAATTACACAGGATATTTAGCAATCTTCTTTTGTATCATCACGATATACTTAGTCAGCAAAATTCGTGTGGCTAAAGGCAACTAAAGATCAATTTAGAAATTCGATTTCCTTTCTCAGTTTTTCCACATCTTGCTGATATACCGCGTAAAACTCTTCAACATAGGGTCGAATATTTTTTCCGCCATTAGCGATATAAAACTCAGCTTTGTCTAAGTACTGAGTAGCTTCTTTTTCTCTTTTTAATTTGGAAGAAACTAAGGCACGATAGTAATATAAATCTGCTGTACTATTATTATGTAACAAACCTTCATCGATCACCTCTAAAGCCTTGCTGTATTCCTCTTTTTTATACCATGCTACCCCCAGCATTAAGTAATCTTTAGGTTCAATATATTCTGCTCCAGTATTTTTCTTTTCATCTTTCATGTGCTTCTCTAGATATTCTAGCGCTTTGTCCAATTGATCCAATCGCAAATAAGCTACGCCTCTCATAAAATCTACAGAAGTAGCTTGAGGATAATCTACAAAGTCCGGAGTAAAAGCATCAAATCTATCTAGCTCTTGTATTGCAGTTTCATAGTCTCTATAAAAGTACAACCAACAGTAAGCTTTATAGCCCAGCCACTCCTCAGGATCATACTCTATAGCCTTAGAATAATACTTATGAGCTTCATGAGCAAAACCTCTTTTGAGATAAGGTACTCCTATTTCTCTCCAGCCCCAAGCACCTTGAGGGTTGTGCTCCAGTCCTTCCCAAATAATCATTCGCTCACCGACGGCACCTTGATAATACAAATCAGTTCCGGCACCATTAGAAAGTGATTCTGCTAAAGTCAATTTTTCCTCTTGCGAATATTCTTTTTGATAGATAATAGGCCTTGATTCATTACATGACGAAATCAAAAAAGCTACCATTAATATACTAAGGGAGAATTTCAATAATTTCATCATTCTTTATTTTAAATGTTACATAAACATATGCATCTCTAGGTTCACTATTCACCGTAAGGTTTTTCCACTTAGGTACTTCTAATAATAATTCTAATAAATGTTTCTTAAGTTCACTTGAAAATTCGATTCTGTCAAAATTAAGACCTGCTTCTTCAGTGATGAACCTACCTGCTCTTCCTTCACAATTAACTACGAATCTATAAGTCAAATACCCCTCTTGGCCTTTTAATAGTTTGGGATTCAGCTTATTTTCTAACAATTCCCAAAGTCCGCCTTTACCACCTATATGCTGTGCCCTATCATCATTATAATAATCATTAATTTTTGAAATATGATAACAAGTAGTGAAGTCATCTTGATTATCTATAGCCTGATCAGGATCGATATATGCAACTCTATGAGTACCATGTTGAGCCCGTCGATCAAACTCCTCAATTGATATGATTTCATCTATATCCCATTCATATTTCACGCGATCCGTTTCTACATATTGAGACGTCATTCCTCTTCCTTCAGTGAACTCTCTATACCAATTGAAAGTCGTTAATGAAGTATCATTTTCATTTTGAAAATTGGACTCTAATTTCCCATAAAAGGTCTTTACTTTCAAACCATCTACTAGTGAGTCTTTAACTTCAAAGTGAGATTCTTGAAGATTATTTTTCCATGTTCCATTACTTATAGATCTATTTAAATTTGCAGTACTTTCTTTCCAATTTAGAATGACGTTTTGTTCACCAATATTATAAATCATTGGTGTCCTGAGGCTATCTAAATCTGATCTGTAATCATAAGTAATCGTAGAATCAACTTTCCATTTATTATCTTGGGTAGTTATGACTTCCTTATATGATTCCAAGAAATCTGCAGAATGATCGGTGATCAACAATTGTTGATTTATATAGCCAATCTTACGATATTTAATATTCGTTTTTCTTTGACCGTCTTTCGGTGTTAGGTGAATATAATATTTCCATACTGCCCCAGCACTATTAGTTACTTCCTCTGGAAAATATTCAGAGCAAAGCCCAAGTGGATGGTCTTTTTTCATATCACAAGTCAGAATACAAAAAATGCAAAGTAAGATTACAATTCTCATTTGAAAACGATTTAACGATAAAGGCAAATCAATAGCCATTATACTCTAACAGCACAACGTTAAATGTAAAATAGAATTGTCAGAATGAAGACATTTAAAAACTGCGATAACATTTCATTATCAAATTAATACTTCGTCGTAATCGTAAGAGTCTAGTGGGCTATGCTTACTAAAGAATTTTCACCTATCTCATTTAGTGTAACAAGTGATACTTTTCCAATTTGATCAGTATCTAGAGGCGCAACAACTTTTACATAATTATCTGTAAAACCATTCATAGTATTTTCTTGCTTACTTGGTTCCCACAGTACTTGCTTAGTCGAGCCTAAGTGTTGAGCATAAAATGCACGTTTCTTTTTTTCCGATAGTATGCGCAACATTTCATTTCGTTCACGACGTATGTGCATTGGAACAGATACACCCATTTCCGCAGCCGGAGTATTCGCCCTTTCACTATAAGTAAAGACGTGTAAATAAGATATATCAAGATCTTTTAAAAAGTTATAGGTCTCTTTAAAATCGTCTTCCGTCTCTCCTGGAAAACCAACAATTACATCAACTCCTATACAAGCATGTGGCATCACTTTTTTAATACTCTCTACTCTAGAAATATAAAGTGGTGTAAGATATCTACGTTTCATTGCTTTAAGAATCTTATCTGATCCAGATTGCAGAGGTACATGAAAATGTGGCAGAAATCTTTGACTTTGTGAAACGAATTCTATAATCTCATCCGTAAGCAAATTCGGCTCTATTGAGGATATTCTATAGCGCTCTATGCCTTCCACTTGATCCAACTCTTTGATCAAATCAATAAACATCGCTTCTTTCTTCGGCTTAGTGCCTTCAATAACTTCAGTGCCATTACCAAAATCTCCCAAATTGACTCCAGTAAGTACAATTTCCTTGACTCCAGAATCAGCTATTTTTCTTGCATTAGTAATTGCATTTTCGATAGTATCTGATCTACTCGCTCCTCTTGCCTGAGGAATTGTACAAAAGGTGCATTTATAATTACATCCATCCTGAACCTTCAAGAAAGACCTTGTTCTATCTCCAAAACTAAACGCATCTATAAAGCTATTGGCCTCAGATACTTCACCTGCCATGACCATTCCTTTATCTGTAGCCTTAGCTAAGCCATCAATATATTTGATGATATTAAATTTTTCCGCAGCGCCAAGGACCAAATCTACGCCTGGAATCTCCGATATTTCTTTAGGCTTAAGCTGAGCATAACATCCAATGACTACCACTCTAGCATTAGGCGAATGCTTGAGTGCGCGACGCACTTCATATCGACATTTCTTGTCTGCAAAATCTGTAACAGAGCAAGTATTAATGATATAAATATCGGCCCCATCTTCGATCTTACATGTACCATACCCATGATCTTCAAACATACGTCGGATACTGCTGGTCTCCGAGAAGTTAAGCTTACAACCTAGAGTATGAAAAGCTACATTGAGTGGTGTTGACATAATTATTCCATATTATTTCGCAAAAGTAGCCAATTGGTGCTTTATTGATCGACTTGTTATGGCATTTTACTCAATGAGACAAGAATAATCCAGAAACTTTTAGATTCTAGCCAGCAGTTACAATCTACAATTTCAGATTTTATACCTTTTAAGACAGCGATAATGACTTTTTATTAATTAAGTAGTAACCCAATATCAAATTTTGAGGCCATTTAGGTCTTTAACTCCACAAAATTGTCGTTCGATATTAATTGACATAGAAGTTCTAAGTTAAAATGCATGGATTTAGAGGCAATACGCTATAATTACGGATAATAGAATACTTATATGCAAAAGTCTATTTAGATGAAAAAAATAAGAGAATAACAACATAATCATCACTGCAAGAGACTATACTATCAACTCATGTTTTAATTTAGCATTATGAACAGAATCCTAGTTTTATATTTACTTCTAAGCCTTTCATTACTCAGCTGTGCACAAAAGAATACACCTATAGTAACTTCGAAAATAGATGGCCTTACTATGGTAGCTCCACCAAGAGCTTTTGTTAGCGATCCTATGATAGAAATAGCCGAAGTTAATGCAGGTTGGATTGCGCTAGTACCCTATGGATTTACTAGAAGCGGCGAGACAAGTGTCAGATTTGGATCAGATAGACAATGGTGGGGCGAGCGTGTAGAAGGGGTAACAGAATGTATTCAAAGAGCGCACAAAGCAGGGGTTAAAGTAATGATTAAACCTCAAGTGTATATGCATCGAGATTGGGTTGGTGACATGGATTTTGATAGTGAAGAAGAGTGGAAAGCCTGGGAAGATAGCTATCGTATATATATAATGACTTTTGCCAAAGTTGCTGCAGAGCAGAATGCTGAAATGTTTTGTGTGGGTACTGAATATAAGGTTGCCGCAAAAAAAAGAGAAGGCTACTGGAGGGATCTGATCAAAGAAATTCGAACCTTCTATAAAGGAGAAATAACCTATTCATCTAATTGGGACGGATATGAATCTATTCCTTTTTGGGATGCTTTGGATTATATTGGATTAAGCGCCTATTTTCCACTCACCGACGCCCCAACACCAGAGGTAAATGATCTCATTAAAAAATGGAAAGGAACGCAGAAAGCACTCAAAAAAATGTCTAAGCAAGAAGGCAAACCCATCTTATTTACCGAATATGGATATATGTCTGTGGACAAATGCGCATGGCGTGCTTGGGAAATAGAAAAAGAAAGACATGAGCTTCCTATTAATGAGCAAGCACAAGCCAATGCCTTAGAGGCCTTGTACAAAGTATTCTGGAACGAACCATGGTGGGGAGGAGGATTTATGTGGAAATGGTTTCCAAATGGTATGGGCCATGAAGGATATTTTGATAAAGATTACACTCCGCAAGGAAAAGAAGCTTCAAAAGTTGTAGCCCAATGGTACGGACAGGAGAGGTAAG
>CALBEE010000255.1 GCA_937927575.1 uncultured Saprospiraceae bacterium
TAAAATTGAAATGTAATTACGCCTCGATCTTCCGAATAACTTAAATTTTCTAAATCATCATCTTTAAGAAACTCTAAAATGTGAGTAAAATTTTCAAGATAAGATTCTTGCTCATAAGCTTTTAATGCTTGATCCCAACGATCATACTTAAATTCAGACTTTTGAGAATCGCTATACCTACCAAATACAGATTGGCTAGACACCTCATCTATCTTATTCCTCCCCAATAATGTATCTAAAAAACCCATTGCAAGGTAAATATAAGAAGTATGGACCTATAGATTCGTATGATTTCTTAATTCCCTTCTTAACTTTGAGAATTTGTTACCAACAACTTTCAATGACATTTAGAACCGAACTATATCCTAAGGATTCTGGCATCAATATTACTTATAATGATCAGCTTTTATTAGTAGGTTCTTGCTTTTCGGAGAACATTGGCCATAGGCTTTCACAATTTAAGTATTCGACTGTAGTAAATCCTCTAGGTATTATATATCATCCAAAGCCATTGCACAATTTACTCAAAGACGCCGCAAACGATATTCGTGTTTCGGAAAAGGATCTGATCCAAAATATTGATGGTAAATATATTGCTTGGAATATTCATAGCAGACTAAGCACAACTAATGTCCAAGAAAGTCTAGCGAATATCAATAATGGGATGGCCAAACTTAGATCTTCATTGATCCATGCAGATTATATATTTCTCACTTACGGAACAGCCTATTACTATCATCATAAAGAATTCGGTACAGTAGCGAATTGTCATAAATTTCCCTCCAGTCATTTTGATAAAAAACTCTCCACTTCAGCAGAGCTTTTAGACGATTTTAATGATTTACTGTCTACTATTACAACGATCAACCAAAAAGCAAAAATTTTACTAACGATAAGCCCTGTACGTCATATTAAGGATGGAATCATAGAAAATAGTAGAAGTAAAGCCGCATTGATAACCACTGCACACAGCATTTGTGAACAGCACCTTAACTGCCATTATCTACCCTCCTATGAATTATTAATAGATGACCTCAGAGATTATAGATTTTATGCTGATGATATGGTACATCCTACTGCTAAGGCTATTGACTATGTATGGAGTAAAATCAGTCCTATCATCTTAGATTTGTCTGAGTCCAAATTAAGAGCTTCAATCCAAAAACTTATTGCGGCTGCTGCTCATCGACCCTTTAATCCGAATTCCCAAGAACATCAAAAATTTATGGCTTCTCAAAAATTAGCAGTAGAGCAAATTTTAGCTGACTATCCATCACTTGATTTCTCTGAAGAATTGAAAGCGTTTGACCTTTAACAAATTTAGAATTTGATCAATTAATCTATCTTCGTTGTTATAATGAGCACCTGCAATATGAAATATTTAATAACTCTTACTTTTTGTTGGATATCTTTAGTTGGATTTTCGCAAGTCAGTGTAGCCACACATCACGGACTCCACAGTCCTTATAATCTGGGCGAATATTACAAACACGAAGTAGGCGCTGCTGTATTTCCATACAAACTTGCCAACGCTGATAAATTCACACTAGGATTTCATGCCCACTATCTATACAATATTAGTGGCGGCAGAATGGGATTAGGATTAGGATACGAAAATATATTGGACGATTTTGGTCGTCAAAGTATCATGGGAATGTTTGCCTATAGACCCTTTGCGCATATCACGGTGATACTATCTCCTGGAGCTACTCTATTCAAAATAAAAGGAGAAAACGACATTAGCTTCTCTGGACATACAGAAGTTATTTATGAATGGGCTTGGCGAAATATACACTTCGGTCCAGCATTCGAATACACTTATCACAAGGACTACCCACATTATAGTTTGGGCTTACATGTAGGTGCAGGTTTTTAGGAGAAAAAACTGTTAAGGGTTTGAGATATTAAGCTGTTTTGAACAGTTCAAAAATGAGCTCAACCCTTTTAGACCATGTTTCCTCGATCAACGAGCTTAATTATCTTAACTCCTTTTACCTGCATCAAAGATTCTCTAATTAAATCATTGTTTGCTACATTCGCAACGTGAGCGGAAATTTAGAAGCGCTAGTATCAAGATATCGAGAAGATACTAGAACTAAGAAGATTAACGAATTCCTCCAGAAGGACACTCCTAGTAGAATCAGATTAGAAGGACTAGTAGGAGCACAGGAGTCCTTTGTCTTGTCTTCAGCATATCTGCTTTCTCCTAGAATGTATATCTATATTGCAATAGACAAAGAAGAGGCAGCCTATTTGCAAAATACACTTGAAGCCATTCATAGCGAATCCGAAGTATTATTTTTTCCTGATTCATTCAAAAGACCTACCCAATTTGAAGAACTAAATAATAGCAATGTACTTCAGCGTACTGAGGTAGTTAATAAGCTAAGAATGAAAGGAAGCAAACCACGAATAGTGGTTAGTTATCCTGAAGCATTATTTGAGAAAGTAGTAGATCCAGCCATACTAGAAGCCAATAAGATTACTATCACAAAAGACGAAAAATTAGACATCGATACCATGATCGAAATATTAGTAGATTATGGCTTTGAGCGTACCGACTTCGTATACGAGCCTGGACAATTTTCGATTCGCGGAGGTATCATTGATATATTTTCGTATGGTAATGAATGGCCCTATAGAATAGAACTTTTTGATGATGAAGTAGAAAGTATTAGGACCTTCAATCCAACTAATCAACTATCTGTACAAAATATTGCATCTGTAAGTATCATTCCAAACATTAATAGCAAGTTTAAACAAAATCAAAAGGTACCGTTATTCGATGTCTTGGATAAAAATTCTGTAGTCTGGATAAAAGACTTTGATGTACTCCTAGACAAGTTGCAGATCTGTTTTGAAAAATGCGAAGCCTTTGCCAAAGAACTAAAAACTAGAGAAGACAGCGAACTAAAACAAGCATTTGAAGAACGAGCTTTTATATATCCCAACGAAACGATGGCTGCCATCAGCGATCATCATATGATACTCGAAAGAAGAGGAGCCATATCTATTGATCCAGATTTGGTAATGAATTACGATACGAGTACTCAATCCAGCTTCAATAAAAATTTTTCTCTGCTGATAGAAGATATGAAGCGCAAAGAAAAAGAAGGATTTACTAATTATCTTTTTACTGATAGTAGTCGACAAATAGAACGTTTCTATAAAATATTTGAAGACCTAGATGCTCAACTAGATTTCCACCCTATTAATCAAGCAATACATGCAGGATTTGTAGACAAACAACTTAATATAGCATGCTATACCGACCATCAAATATTCGAAAGATTTCACAAATACAAACTCAAAAAAGGCTTTACTAAAGAGCAAGCCATGAGTCTAAAAATGTTGCGAGAGCTCAAGCCAGGAGATTTTGTAACACATATTGATCATGGTGTAGGTCGCTATTCTGGATTAGAAAAAATAGATATCAATGGTCACAAACAAGAATCACTTCGCTTGTTTTATCAAAATAACGATGTACTCTATGTAAGCATTAATAGTCTTCACAAAATTTCGAAATTTAAAGGCAAAGATGGTTCTCCACCTAAGCTTAGTAAAATCGGAGGTGATGCTTGGAAAAAACTAAAACGCACTACGAAGCGCAAAGTAAAAGACATGGCCAAGGAGTTGATTAAACTCTATGCAAAGCGTAAAGCATCAAAAGGTCACGCCTTTCCACCAGACGGCTACTTACAAAATGAATTGGAAGCTTCATTTATCTATCAAGATACTCCTGACCAAGAAAAGGCTACGATAGAAACCAAAGAAGATATGATGAAAGAACATCCTATGGATCGATTAATCTGTGGAGATGTTGGATTTGGCAAAACTGAAATTGCAATCAGAGCTGCTTTTAAATGCGTAAGTGATGGCAAACAAGTCGCTATTTTAGTACCGACCACAATTCTTGCATTACAACATTTTAAAACTTTTTCAGAGCGACTCAAAGAGTTTGGTGTAACTATAGATTATGTCAATCGTTTCCGTTCGGCCAAAGAAAAAACACAAATCTATAAAGACCTAGAAGCAGGAAAAATTGAAATCTTAATTGGCACGCATGCCATATTGAATAAAAAAATAAAATTCGCAGATTTAGGCTTATTGATTATCGATGAAGAGCAAAAATTTGGTGTGGCTGCCAAAGAGAAATTGCGAAATATGAAGGTCAATGTAGACACTCTTACATTAACGGCCACACCCATTCCTCGGACGCTACAATTTTCGTTGATGGCTGCTAGGGATTTATCTATTATCAGAACACCTCCTCCTAATAGACAACCCATACACACCGAACGAAGAATCTTTAATGATGAACTCATCAAGGATGCTATCTACTACGAGGTAAATAGAGGTGGACAAGTTTTCTTTGTGCATAATAGAGTAAAATCTCTTCCAGATATTGCGGCTATGGTCAAAAGACTTTGTCCAGACATAGAAGTAGGCATGGCTCATGGCCAACTTGAAGCTAAAGATCTTGAAAAGAAACTGATCGACTTTATAGATTACAAATACGATGTCTTAGTCTGTACCAATATCATCGAAACTGGACTTGATATTGCTAATGCTAATACGATCATTATTAACAATGCACAAAATTTTGGTATGAGTGACTTACACCAATTGCGTGGTCGTGTTGGTAGATCTAATCGTAAAGCATTCTGTTATTTATTCGCTCCTCCACTGTCGGTACTAACCTCTGATGCACGCAAGCGTATTCGGACCTTAGAAGAGAATTCAGACCTTGGTAGTGGCTTCCAAATCGCCATGAAAGACCTTGACATTAGAGGCGCTGGAAACTTACTTGGTGGAGAGCAAAGTGGGTTTATTTCAGATATTGGTTTCGAAACTTATCAAAAAATATTAGAAGAGGCAGTACACGAGTTAAAAGAAACCGAATTCAAAGATCTCTTTAAAGAAGACCTAGATAAAAAGCGCCAATACGTGCGTGATGTCGAAATAGATACTGATATTGAAATGCTAATTCCAGATGAATATATTCCTGTAATTCAAGAAAGATTACTGCTGTATACTGAATTAGATACCATCGAGAATGAAGAAGGATTATCCGCTTTTAAAGCCAAGTTAAAAGATAGATTTGGACCAGTCCCTAAGCAAGTTGATGAACTTGTAAATGCTTTAAGATTACGTTGGATATGTAAAGAATTAGGTTTCGAAAGAATATCGTTTAAAAACCATAAATTAAGATGCTTCTTTATAGCTAATGCACAATCTAGTTATTTTGAATCCGAGTTGTTTCAAAAAATATTAAAGTTTGTTTCGACAGACGGACAGAAAATGGGTTTAACTTTGAAACAATCAAAGAACTTCCTTTTAGTTATCAAAGAAAAATGTAAAAACATTAAAGAAGTGAAAGCGATATTGCATAGAATTGGAGAAGATGTTCTATAGGTATCCTATCTTTTTTCGAGATTGCACTAAGTAATAATCAGCTATAAATTTCGCCCTCGCCTATATTTCTTACTTCTTATAATCTTTGAGCTTTATTTACTCTTTCACCATTTTATATTGCTTATAATAATACTCAAAATTAAACATCTCCTCAGCATACTCTGGATCCACTTCCCTCAACTCTTTAAGCATTTTATCATCTTTCATACATTGGCCATCTATCGGATTATAATGTCTGAAATAATAAAATCCTGCAATATTTTTATTGCGAGAATCTCTTTCGTTTTTAAAAAATCTGGGTGTCCAAATACGATTCCAATCGCAATCAGTACTATGGTGCATCACCATAAATGCATTACTCATTGCATCATAACCAACCAAGTCTAAGGAAGGAAATCCGTATTTTGTATATAGACTATCTAAACTCATTCTGTTCTCGGCATCCAACATTCCTTGTACTTCCCAATTGATATTCTGCTTTTTCCTTTCTTGCTGATCATTAATACTTATTTTTTCTAAAGCTGCTATATAAGACTTATTGTATTTACTATTGGCCTTAGCGATTTCCTTTTCTTCTTCTTTACGCTTTCTAATAAAAATTTCTTTCGACAAAAATTCGTCCAGACATGCCTGCTTAATGTTGCTTAATTTCTCATTATTGTGAGTATCCAAATAATGCGGTTTGAATGGGTAATCCTCTTCAACATCCAAATGAATAGCGACATACTCCTTGCAGTATCTATCCTTATTAATTTTATAAGCAGCTTGAGCATGTGCTACCAACTTGATATCATTCGCATTAATAAATCCATACTTATAAGCGAGGTGTCCATGTAACCAATATTGTTCGTCTATATTATTCGTCGCTTCCAAACACGCCTCATGTTTAGAAATGTAATCCACAGTAATCTGTCTTTGCTCATCCGATTGCTCTAAGCCTTTAGGTATAAAAATAGAAGTCGCGTGATGTGGAAATACATCACAATTTTGTGATAATCCTATTGATATAGAATTAACTAGAAATAAGCAAACGATTAAAGCCTTCATACAAGTAATATTTAACATGATTCTATCTGGGATTGTATTGCAGGCCAATAAAGAACTGAAAAAGAAGATAATTATTGCTTTTTGCAGATTCGAAATAAATCATGAAAGTGATTCTCTAAATATAAGCACAAATATTATTTAACATGAAATCCATCTTATTCTTTTACAAATATGGTCAACAATCTATTCTGAGGGTTCTTGCTTGATACTTCAAGTATATATACGCCTTGTGACAATAATCGGACATCGATCCTTTTCGTATTAATCAATGAGCATAAAGTGGCACCAGACAAATTGTAAACCTTTATCCTATAATCTACTTCATTTATAAGTTCAATATTTAAAAAGTCCATCGTCGGATTAGGAAATATTTTCAATTCTAAATCTTGATACTCATTTACAGATGTCACTAGATCCATACCATCGCAATCTTCGTCAACTTGATTATTAGGTATTTCAATACCATTAGGATTAATACTAGCATTAGAATCATCGCAGTCATCATCAAAAACAAACCCGTCTTGATCTAAATCATCATCCAATGTATCATCATTACAGTCATCATCAATTCCATTATAAACTATTTCTGTTACTCCTGGATTAATCTCGGCATTATTATCATCACAATCATCTCCAAACAAAAATCCATCTTGATCTAAATCATCATCTAAAGTATCTTCATTACAATCATCATCTATCCCATTATAAATGATTTCTGTTGCTCCCGGATTAATCTCGTCATTATTATCGTCACAATCATCAAACGAACAATAACCGTCCTCGTCTAGATCTTCACCCTCTTCACCACAACTATAATCCTCTACTATAAAATCAAATACGGCGATACACCCTAACATATCGGATATAGAAACTTCATATTCTCCAAATTCCAAATTACTAATAATGGCTGTACTGTCTCCATTTGACCAATCATATAGGTACGGCTCAAAACCACCTTCTATTACCAATGAAATTGAACCAGAATTTTCGCCATCATCTTCAATTATAGTAGCATTATTTATAATTATATCTGAAACTACCACATTAACATTAACAATCAAATGACAACTATCTAAACCAATAAGAGTATCGATAAAAGTCCCCTCTGACGCATAGAAAATACCATTGATTTCTAACGAATCTCCTAAGCAAATACTTGCATCGTGCATTTCGTAAGTATAGCATTCAGGCTGCATTTTGTAGGCAGAGAGTACATTACCACCATCAGATATCAACATAATATCATCGACCAAAGTTACCGAGCCTTTATCATCTAAAACACCTCTATTTTCCAATGTATTTATGTCGTACAATTCCGTTCCTAAATTAGAACGATGGACAGCAAAGTAATCGTCAAAAATAAAAATCTGATCTCTGAAAAAGTTACTTGAAATTTCCAGACTGTCTACTACTACTCCGCTACCAAGATCTGTAACATACAACTTTTTATTACCATTATGAGAATACAAATTTCCATTCTTAATAGCACTATTAGCTCCAATAGTTAACAGACTCCAATTCAAGTCAAAATCATCTAAACCAAATGCATAGGTGCCAAATCTCTGATATATTAATTGGCTTCCTTCGATATCCAACAACAAACTACCATTGGATGATCCAAGAGCTGCATCTTCTTTTTTAAGTAAAATTTTACCCGTATTAATATCCAAACTCAATAATTCTTCATCGGTGGTCAGATAGACACTCTTCTCATGGATCAAAATGTTATTACGCAATTGATCAGTCGGTCGATACCAAATCACCTTTCCAGTCCATCTATTGAGACCATAAACACCACCTGAATCAGGAACTATAAGATAGTCTTCATCTAAAAGAATAGGGTTAAAAGTAAAGCCTGAACTTACGCTAGGATCTAGTCTTGATTTCCATAATAATGATCCATCTGTTGTGCTAAAACTATTAATCGTCAATGAACTATCATCCTCTTTAATTGCGATATATATCAATCCGCTTTCCACGGTTAAGGAACTAACAAACAAATTTCCAAATGGCACATTCCATTCTTCTTCACCATCTTCAAGACTCAATTTCCTTAATACTCTTCTGGAATCCGTTAACACATATACATATCCATCCTCACCTACCACTTTATCCCTCAAATTATCCAAGGCAGATTCGAAATCCCATATATTTTTAAAAATATGGTTAGAAGAATCACGTAGCTGATAATTACTATTAGTAATATCTACACCAGCCACATTGTATGGTACGCCTTTTACACTTTCAATTTCAAAAGATAAAGTAATTGAATCTTTATAACCCGACAAAGATTCTGCGACAATTACATAGTTGTAGATGTCATCAGTCTTACCAAATGTATTTATAAGTATATCGACAATTTCAACCTCTTCATTAAAAACAAGATCCCTTGGGGTTTCATCAATAAAAATGTCTCCTTCAAAACCTGATGAAATAGATTTTATTGGAATCTCAGCAATATTAGAATTGACCGATATACTTAATAATGTTTTGGTATTCGAATACAAAATAGTCGAAATATTAGTTATCAACTCTATTGATGGTTTTACATTAGTTTCTATTCCTGCAACAGAAAAGTTGATAACAAAATCATTAAAATCTGAAACGTCAATAGATCGATTTTTATTAAAATCTACTTTTTTATTAGCATAAGAATTCAAAGCATCATCTATTATAATTTGATATTCACCGTTCGGTATATTATTACTAGGTGTAAGCTCAAACAGAAAATTGTCTTCCGTAGTAACATTAAAATTAATAATACTGCCATTACCACTATTTACTATTGACAAGTGCTTAATTAGGGAATCAATTTTTACTTTAGAGTTAAATTCAAAATGTAAAGATTCTGAACCTTCAATAGTTTGACCTTCATTCGGAAATTGACTTGTTATTTGAAAAGGTTCAAAATAATTTCCTAATCCATTTATCTCATAGTTAGTCACAAATTTACCATGAGTAATCAAAATATTAGGAAGTTGATCATTATCAAAATCATGAATTTCAATTGTTCTTTTATAATCATCGCTAAATCCAATGGAAGCATCTGTAATCTCTAAAACAACATCTAAATCCGTATCTAAAATTTTTATATCTTCATTCACAACTACAAAAAAAGTTTGATCTATATTACTACTCGTTGTCTTTAGTAAAGCTATATTTCCAGTTAGATAACTAGAAAATAAAGATTCAGATTTTTCAATAGTTTGACTTTCGATATCGTAAATTTTCAAGTCTTTGGCTTTGCGTAAAAACAGTAATTTTCGCTTTCCATCCTTAACAAAAGAGATTACATTATCAGGAAAGCCTGTTGGTATAGAAACTGACTGTACTTCTAGTGTAAAAGGGTCAATAATTACGCCTTCATTATCTGCGTACAACAAAACTTCCAATTGTACATCATCATCGGCTTGAATGAATGTTTTATATGTTTGATAATATTCCAATGAGATTAACTTCTTTGGATCACACATATTTCTATATGAATATACTCCAATCGTATCTTCAAAACTAAAGTCGCCAACTAACTCAGGATAGCCATCCAAATTTAGATCTGAAGTTATCACCCTATTTATACCATCAATGAAATCAATCGAAACATCTTTTTCATCCAGGTCATAAAACCTTAGGTTACCCCAAAAGCTATCTTCCAGCAACATTATGGTATTAGATACTCCTTTAAATTTTATTGATGACAAATCTGGTGGAAAAACATTACTAAATTCTACTTCGAGGTCTTCTTCCATTAGATCGTATAAAATGGATTCGTTTTCGAAATCAATTACGTAAATATCCTTTTTACTAAAATTATCTTGAGAGATAGTAATTTCAAAATGATTATCTTCTGAAAAATTACTTTTATAATTTACTTTAAATTCTTCACAATCAGGAATTAGATCTTCAATGTTCAAGCTTTTCTCCACATATATAGATTGAGAATACGCAGTAATAGAAACCAAGGAAAATATAAGAAAGAAAATTTTAGCAGCTATAGATTTGAAGTACATATCTAATTATTTTACTCCAATATAAAAAAAGATAGGTAGACTATGAAATCGTGAATGACAGTTGCTGAATAGTTAATTCTGAAGTAAAATTTCTATACATCTTTTGCCATCTTCTTTTTGCTCAATATTCATTTGTATATATGATTCACCTTCTAACATATCCATAATCAACTCCGGCCATTCTATGAAGCAGTAATTTCCTGAATACAAATAGTCTTCAATCCCAATATCGTATGCCTCATCTAAATCCTTTAACCTATACAAATCCATATGGTATATAGGGCCGTCAGCACCTTCATATTCATTAACCAATGAGTAAGTAGGACTACTAGTAGATCCAGTATGCCCTAGCGATTTTACGATTTGTTGTGTTATTGTTGTTTTCCCTGCACCAAGATTGCCATTAAGTAATACAATTCGTTGATCTCCCAGTATAGATATGATCTGCTGGACTGCTTGAGGGATTTCCTCAAGATTGGTGATTAAGATCTTATATGAATTCAACTTACTCATGAATTACAAATGTATAGATTTTAATGGTTTCGCAATTGAAGATTTGCACGAATTTCAGAGGGTTACTAGCATTCTATTTTACAGCTTTAAGCTTTTCAAAACTTGAATTTACAATGCCAATAAATGCCCATTTTCAACCATTCCGAAGCACAAAACATCCATGAATCACCTATATATTTTAAAAAATTGTGAAATCCGCTCATTTTCAGATAGTTATACCAGCTTGACGATCCATTAATAGATGCCAAATCACTACAATTTGCCCCTTAAAAAGTTTATCTTTGTTTGAATTTTGAAAAGAAGAAAATGAGCGAAAATAAAAGCAACTATAGTGCTAGTAATATCCAGGCCTTAGAAGGACTCGAAGCAGTAAGAATGAGACCTGGAATGTACATTGGTACTACTGATGTAAAAGGTCTTCACCACTTAGTTTGGGAGGTAGTAGACAACTCCATAGATGAGCATCTTGCAGGACATTGTAGTGCCATTAGTATGGTGATACACGAAGACAATAGTATCTCTGTCACTGATGACGGTAGAGGTATTCCGACAGGAATGCATGAAAAACTACAAAAATCAGCACTTGAGGTGGTTATGACCGTACTTCACGCCGGTGGAAAATTTGACAAAGACACTTATAAAGTATCTGGTGGACTGCATGGTGTGGGTGTAAGTTGTGTGAATGCTTTATCTACTAAACTTGTAGCTACAGTACATAGAGATGGTAAGATCTGGCAGCAAGAGTATAGCGAAGGTATACCACAAACAGAAGTTACCGTAATCGGTGATACTGATATTACAGGTACTACGATCACCTTTCATCCAGATGGAAAGATATTCGATTCGCTTGTCTACAACTACGGTACCCTAGCGAGTAGAATGAAGGAATTGAGCTACCTCAACAGTGGCCTCAAACTTAAATTGACTGATGAGCGTGAAAAAATCGATGGTGAATTTAAGTCTGAAGACTTCTACTCTGAAGGTGGATTGAAGGAATTCGTTAAATATCTAGACGAATCACGTACACCCATTATATCTGAGCCTATCCACGTGATCGGTAAAGAAGAAAATGTCGAAGTCGAAGTAGCTATGCAGTATAATACTGGCTACCAAGAGAATATTTTCTCTTTTGTCAATAATATATCTACGAGAGAAGGTGGTACGCACGTTGCTGGATTTAGAAGGGCAGTAAATAGGCTCTTTAAGCAGTATGGTGATGATAATAACATGTTCTCAAAGCTGAAATTTAGTATTTCCGGAGAGGATTTTCGTGAAGGATTGACAGCCATTGTTTCTGTAAAGGTACCTGAGCCACAATTTAAAGGTCAAACCAAAGGTGAACTAGGTAATTCTGAAGTAACGGGTATCGTATCTAGGGCAGTGGGAGATGTGCTCAAACACTATCTCGAAGAAAATCCGCAACAGGCTAAGCGAATCGTAGATAAAGTGATCATCGCTGCAACAGCTCGTCATGCTGCTCGTAAGGCCAGAGAGATGGTACAGCGTAAAAATGTACTTACTGGTGGTGGATTGCCAGGAAAGTTATCAGATTGTAGTAGTAAAGATCCAGCAGAATCTGAGATATTCTTAGTAGAGGGAGATTCTGCCGGTGGTACTGCCAAGCAAGGTAGAGATCGTAAGTTTCAAGCAATCCTTCCGCTGAGAGGTAAGATTCTGAATGTAGAAAAAGCAATGGAACATAAGATCTACGAAAATGAGGAGATCAAAAACATGTTTACTGCGCTCGGTGTAAGTATCGAAGAAAAAGAAGGTGAACGCGTATTGAATATAGAGAAGCTAAGATATCATAAGATCGTAATTATGTGTGATGCCGATGTAGATGGAAGTCACATTGCCACATTGATACTTACTTTCTTCTATCGATATATGACTCCTTTGGTAGAACAAGGCTACATTTATATAGCTGCTCCTCCGCTCTATCAAGTAAGAAAAGGAAAGAGCTCTGTATACTGCTGGAATGAAGAAGAGAGAATAGAAGCAGTCAACAACTATTCTAAAGGAGAAAATGATACTTCTGTAAAGATCCAGAGATATAAGGGTCTTGGAGAGATGAACGCTGAGCAGCTTTGGGAAACAACTATGGATCCTGAAGAACGTATGCTTAGACAAATCGTTATTCAAGATGATATGGAGGCTGACAGAGTATTCTCGATGCTAATGGGCGATGAAGTACCGCCAAGACGTAAGTTTATTGAAGAAAACGCTACTTACGCTAATATTGATATTTAAGCGTGGCTTTTTGCATCGTAGATGCTAAACGCGCGACAGGCTAATGAGGCAGAGTTTACGCAGTAAACGCGTTCATTACCAGTAATCGTAGTCAAAATACTAACTACTGCGAGCCATACTGAAAAGATGAAGATTTTTTCATCACGTGTGTAACATTTGAGAATATAATATAGTCCTCATAATGAAGGGTTCTATATTTTCGATCGTGCTCAGTGCCAAAGTAATGCAAGGCTAGCGAGCAAATACACACAAATAAGTACTTTATAATTACACAATGTCTACTGATGGCAACAGGTAGACGCTTGATATATTACGTTGCTAACAATTGATTTAAGTTTGAGAAAAAAGGAAAAAACAGAACACGAAAAAGTATTTGAAGAGGAGTTATTTCCACATATCAATGCTTTAAAAACATTCGCATATCACCTTTCTTACAATGAGGAAGATGCCAATGATTTGGTGCAGGAGACCTATATGAAGGCGCACCGATTCATAGATAAATATATACAGGGAACTAATGCGAAGGCATGGCTGTTTAAAATTTTGAAGAACGCATACATCAACCAATATCGGAAGAAAAGTAAGCGTCCTCAGCAAGTAGATTTTGAAGAGATAGTCAGTTACCAAAATAGCGATGATAACGCTGGTAATGGTTACCATGATCTAAGAGCTGAGATCTTTGAAAATATGATGGGTGACGAGGTGACGATAGCGATCAACTCCCTGCCCATCGACTTCAGAACAGTAGTATTGCTTTGTGATATCGAAGGATTCACATACGAGGAGATATCTAAGATTATAGATGTACCTATTGGTACGGTAAGATCTAGGCTATTCAGAGCAAGAAATATGCTCAAAGAGAAACTCAAGAAGTATGCTCAGGAGAAAGGTTACGAAGATAAAAGAGGAAGTCGTAAAGCAGTGAAAGGCAAAAGTGAAGAAGAATAATATTTAAGAATAAGCTATGAGAGGTGGTGAAATCTACACGAGGACTCACCTTCACATAAATATAATTTTTGTTTTTGGGAGCGATGTGCCGCTTCTGTCATGCAGGTCTATTCTGATCGATAGATCCTGTAATTTGATTATTTAATTTTTATTAATTCTTGATAAATCAAACACAGTCATGCCAGATTTTAAAAACATGAATGAGATGAGAGCAAACATCAATCTCTATTTTGATAATGCCCTCACTAACGACGACCAACAAAACCTTCTCCATAAAGTAGAACACGATTCTACCTGCCAAAAAATCTTCAATCAAGAGAAGAATATGAGAGAGTTCATAAAGAACAATGTAACTAGACCGGCGGTCTCTCCAGATCTAATCCAAAACATTAAGAATAATATTAAGGTCGTGTAGGTTGGTGATTAGTTGACTTGAAAATCATCTAATTTGTTTAAGCATAATTTCTAGTTTCATCTTATAGGACGCGCCATCAGGTATTAAAATAGGCGCTTGACCATCTAGGTGAATGTGAAGAACGAACGCGCGGAGCGATTGGGAGTTCTAGAGTTTTCTATTTCTTTATGGGGCAATCACACATATTGGAATCTATCTTGTTCATTTAGTTAAGAAAAAGCCTTGTTTCCAATATGTGAACTATTAAATCTTAACTAAATTTTGAATGCCAAAAACTAAAACCCACGTCATAGAGTGGCTTACGAAGTAAACGCTAGGAGACCTAGTGTAATGTGGCTTGCGCAGCAAACACATGGGCTAGGTAGCGACATCATACTTGAATAAAAAGGGATATTCAGAAGTAAGGGCATAGGAATCTAGTGCTTCAAAATGAAACTAGTATTGTGCAGATAAATTTACGCTGCTATTTTCATTGATTTGATGATTCGCTGGCCGATTTTTAAGGAATTAGATGTATGAATACCAAAAAATATCCAGAGCATTTCGGTTTCCTTAGTTCTTGCTTGAATTCGTTTCAGAAGAAAGTGCTCTTTGTCTGTACCAAAACTGCCTTCTAATCGCGTAGCTCTTTCCTTAGTAATCATCAT
>CALBEE010000256.1 GCA_937927575.1 uncultured Saprospiraceae bacterium
ATAAGCTGTCAGGATTAGAATATTTAGAAAAAGAAGAATCTGAAAAAGCAAGTAATATCAATTTTGAAGTATCCATTATTGGAGGACTAAATAATAATAACTTCAGATATAGATCTGAAAATGCAGCCAATATTATAAGTGCTAAAGAATCCAATGAATCAGGAATCACAGGATATACTTTCGGTGTAGAATCTTCAATGATCTTGAAAGAAAAATACAGCTTTACCCTAGGGCTAGAATATAATCAACTCTGGTCAAAATTGGACTATGACCATACTAAAACAACTCAAGAACAACGCAGCAATCAACTATTAAAAGTTTGGGTTAACTCCACTACAGGCGACACTATACGAACTGAACAAGGTGATGCAATTATCACGAGTGCAACGCGACGTCGAGTGGTACATTTTAATTCATACAAAAGATTTAGCATACCCTTAGAGATAGGCATAAGAAAACAGTATCACAAATTAGAATACGGCATACGCGCTGGTACTACATTAAATTTCACCACATCACAAGCGGGTCGCACTATAGACCAAGAACTAAATATAGTAGACTTTGACAAAAGAGATCTTGTAGTTCCATTCAACTCTTTTGATCTTGGCTTTAGACTCAATCCATTCATAGGATTTAAATATACAGATCAGATAATATTAAGAGTACATCCTCAATGGGCTTGGATTTCTGGCAATCAATTTGATGGCACAAATATCAATACGAGTATCCATCAGTTTAATGTAAATATCGGAATAAACTACAGGTTCAAATAACTGAATGCAAAGAAAAATCACAATCTACGTACTATTCTATACCCTCACGCCACTCATCGATACAAATACCACCTTATACTTCTGCATGATATTCTAATTACTAGTACTCTAATATACAAAAAAAGGCCCATCAACAATGTTGATAGGCCTGTATCACTTCAGAATTGCAGTTATCTTAAGCTAAAGATACGTTTACTGCATTCAATCCTTTTTTCCCTTCTTCTGTTTCGAAAGTTACTTTGTCACCTTCGTTGATTTGGATTCCGTTAAGTCCATTAATGTGAACAAATACATCTTTACCACCATCGTCTGGTGTGATGAATCCATATCCTTTACTGTCGTTGAAAAATTTTACTGTACCGTTATTCATGTTAATTATATAAAATTGTAAAGAGGCGAGATATTAGAATTATAGCCCTACCACATCGTAAAGAACGGTAACTTTATTGATATCGTTTCATTTTTTTGCAATTTTCATTGAATAAGAATAAATCAATGCTAAAAGCCCAAGGTCAATTATGGCTAAAAAAAGCATCAAAGTAGTACCTTGTTGAGCCATTCAATACACCGACAATGAAGCAAATAAACCTTATATCTGACACTATTACTAAGCCTACAAAAGACATGCTAGACTACATGTATGCAGCTGAAGTAGGCGATGATGTATTCGCTGAAGATCCGACAGTCAATAGGTTACAGGAAAAAGTAGCCCAAATGTTTGGTAAGGAAGCTGCATTGTACTGTCCATCCGGAACCATGACCAATCAAATCGCTATTAAGGTAAATACCCAACCCTTAGATGAAATGATATGTGATCATTATTCTCATGTATATCAATATGAAACGGGTGGTTACGCATTTAACAGTGGAGTGGCCGTCAACCTTATACGAGGAGAATATGGTAAAATTACAGCTCATCAGGTCGAGGCCGCTATAAAACCAGTATACGACTGGCTACCCATCACTAAATTGGTAGTACTTGAAAATTCGTGTAATAAAGGTGGTGGATCATATTATACCATCGATGAGATCAAACCGATAAAGCAAGTTTGTGACACCAATAACCTCACCTTACACTTAGATGGTGCAAGACTCTTCAATGTACTAGTAGAAACAGGAGAAAATCCAAAAGATATAGGTGCTCAATTTGAGACCATTTCCATATGTATATCCAAAGGTCTAGGTGCTCCCGTAGGTTCTCTTCTAATCGGTCCACAAGATAAAATTAGAGAAGCAAGAAGATTTCGCAAAGTAATGGGTGGTGGTATGCGTCAAGCTGGATATCTAGCTGCAGCCTGCGAATATGCATTGGAAAATAATATTACTCGGCTCAAGCAAGATAATGATAGAGCTAAGATATTAGGCGCAGAAGTAAAAGAGCTACCTTACATTCAATCTGTATTTCCTGTGCATACTAACATAGTAATCTTTGAGCTTGGAAATGGCTTACAATCTGGAGAAGTAGTAGAAAAACTCAAATCAAAGGGAATCAATTGTGCCGCTTTTGGTGCTACTATGATAAGATTTGTGACTCATATGCACATAGGTGATCAAGAAGTCAATGAAGTAATCCAAATCATGAAATCCCTCTACTAAACATCAAACTGGATTACTAGTCTTTTTTCTTCTTTCGTTCTGGATTCATTATGTATCCAAAAGACCAAATCAACATACCTAGCAAAAAAGGTAAAGACTCAAAACCGAAATTCTCAGAAAAAGATATATCACTAAAAAAATCTTGACTGATCGCATAGATGAAGGATCCAAGAATAAGTATGAATCCGACAAGCTCCATTATTTTTCCATAATTCATAAAAAACGTTTTAAAGTAAAAAGACTTTCAATAGTTGTAGCAACTGAAAGTCTTCTTATTCTTTATGTTTAGATATTTCCTAAGAATTATCAATATCTGGATGACCTTCTCCCTCTCCTACTGGTTCGTCTCCTGTAGTCAAGTAACTGTGTCCAGTATCTAGATTATAGAAAAAATACAATGGACCTTCATTTCTGAGTAGATCGATTACATTATAGTATTTGTCAGTCCTGTAATACACATTATACAAGTTCTTATCATTCTTCTTTGTGATGCTATTCGCCTTAAAGTCCTTGGATTGAAATCTCAGTTGTGCTTCGCCATCCGGAAGATGCAATTGGATGCTATATTCTACACCATCATAGTTGCTATCATGTATAGTTGCTTTGTACTCATCAAACTCCTCTATTATAAAATTTGCCATACCTTTTGATATTCAGTTTTGATTATTTGATAATGATATAACGCCTTCAGTTCTGGCGATATTTCCGCTAAAATAAGGTTTCGATGTTAATATCCATAATATTCATCTCTAGGCACTAAGAATTATGCCATGAGAATGCATACGCAGTAATCATGGTGAGATAGCTATAGTTTCATGACTTCCTCTAGAGAGGCTTTCAAGGACTCACTTGTGTCGAAGATATATAAAGGTGTTTCACTGGTTTGCATTACTTTATCTTGGATACGAATAAGATTTCCTGCCTTTCCTACCTTTCGGATAAATATCCCTATCGTCTGCCCTGGATGCTTCTTCGCTAAATCTGCATATATATCTGCATCTTTTTCTGCTGCATCTCCGACCAGTATAAATTTCTTGGATGGAAAGTGCTGATAGAGTTGATCTAAGGCCTCATACTTTTCTCCAAATGACTTTTTCTTACTCAGCAAATGCCAGCCAAAATCACGCAGAATAATCGAACCTAATGGGTATTTATTATATTCTAGAAAATCTACTATATAAGTATAAAGGTTAAAAGGACTCTTAGATATATAAAAGAAGTTAGCCAAATACTTTTTCTTAAGATGCTGATAGACTTGCGCCATTCCCTCTATAGATGTGCGTTGATATTGATTGCGAAATATAGTATTAAACAAAAGTTTGAGCTTAAGTACCGAACTTACATGTGTTTCAATAATAGTATCATCTATATCACTTACGACTATATAATCTGAATCTATTTTGATCACCTTAGCTGGCACTACGGGTTGACAAGGGATATTTAATTTTAGTTCGGGTACAAGCTCTTCTGACTGCAATAATGAGTATTTGATCTCAAAAGCAAAATAACCTTCACCGTCGGTCTTAGTTGTGTACTTCGCATCAGCAACTGTAAGTATCAATTCTTGATAAGTAACCTTATTGCTAATAAATCTTCTAAACGAATTTTTGAGATTTGTCCACCAGCTATCGGTCTGAGTAGCTACTACTGCAGGATCATCTAATACTCTACCTTTGACTACCGTAATATGGTCGTCTGTATAGCCTATATAAGCTTGTATAGTATAATCTTTTACTCCTGACATGATGCATTATAATTACTCTTCTTCTTCGAATAGATCGTGAAGATCCTCTTCTATATTACGAAGTTTAGATTTACAAGCTTGGATCAACTTCTGTGCACGCTTCACTTTTTTACTGAGATCATCTATACCTATCTCGTCATTATTGAGCTGTGCTATGATCTCTTGTAATTCGTCGTATGCTTTCTCGTAACCTGATTTTGCCATGTTCTTCGTCTTGTGATGTAAAGATAGGGAATATGATGTTGTGTTTGGTCGAGAATAAACTACTTCTTGCAAGACTTAAATATAATTGTGAAATCTTAGATTTTCAATTCAATTCATCATCCTTGTAATCTATCTCTAATAAGGAGTTCTCTATTTGTACTATCATCCCAATATTTACTAAGCTCGAACCATGTCGCTCCGTATCCCTTTGAAGGCTTGTGTTAAGCGAAGTCATCTATGGATTATTGGGATGATAAGCACTAGCAATTCTCTGAATTATGCATTTCATCATTTTGCTTATTGCCCTCAATCCAAGCCATTATCATTTGAGACACATCATTAATCTTATTCAATACTTCCCAATCCGAAAACCTTAAAACAGTAAATCCTATTTCTCTCAATTTATCATCCCTCTTTGCATCATAAGAAGCTTGTTTTGAATCATCATGAGATATACTATCAACTTCTATTATGAGCATTAACTCAAGACACGCAAAATCAGCTATATAATTTAAGATCGGTCGTTGCCTCAAAAAGGTATATCC
>CALBEE010000257.1 GCA_937927575.1 uncultured Saprospiraceae bacterium
AAATGGATAAATATGGCTTATTAAGTCATATATGATACACCTTATTTACACGAGTATTATTAATTTTGTTCTAAGCCAACATATTAAATAACAATTATTAATATATATTATTTTATTTAATGTGTTTTAAGCAAGTATAATAAAAGATACCATGAAAAAATTATCAAGGATGCAGTCCTCATTATTTACATTATTGCTGTTAATATCAGTGAGTTTTTCAACTTCTGCTCAGATCGTAATCGGTCAAGATACCCTAGTCGGAAATGAGTGGATAGATTTTGACCAGTCTTACTTTAAAATGATGGTGGCTGAAGATGGAATATATCGTGTAAGCTATGACGAATTGAAAGATGCAGGAGTACCGGTAGAAAATCTCACAGGAGCTGAATTGCAAGTATTTTATTTCGGAGAAGAACAAGCTATTAGTGTCAGTACGGATGGTCCGTTGACGTCTGATGACTATATCGAATTTGTAGGTGTAAAGAATAGAGGGTCACTCGATCAACATTTATATCGTCTAGAAGCAGATCAATTAAATCCACTATACAGTCTCTACACAGATACCTCAGCCTATTTTCTCACTTGGGAACAGGGTGCATCAGGAAATAGGTATGCGCAAGAAACTGTGGACCTTACTGGAAATACTTTAAGTGCTGAACCTTATTATATGCACGAAGATGTAGTGATATTTAATGATATCGCTTTCAAGCCATCAGAAGCGCAAGATGTTAGGTTTTCTCAATATTTGCCCGGAGAAGGCTTTTGTAGTAATCTAAATGCAACTAATACCGTCGATCATGTCGTTTCTAATAAATTTGAAAATGGTCCTGCACCAAGCCTTGGTATTCGTCTTTCAGGAAATAACTTAATGCACACTGTGGATATAAGTATCAATGATAATATCAAACTGACTGCTAATTACGGAAGGCAAGAGACGAAGCAATTTGATATAGAATTACAAGAAGAAGATTTTGGAAATGGTAACGCACAAGTAAAAGTGAGAAGCTATCAGTCACCATCGGACAAAAATTCAATTTCTAATAGTGTTTTAAGATACGCAAGAGAATTTAATTTTGAAGATAAAGCAGAATTCGAATTTGTACTCCCTGCATCTTCAGAAAGAAGGTACTTGGAAATAAATCGATTTTCTACTTCTGGAAATAATGTAAGAGTAATTGACATCACTAATAATTTAATTTACACTCCAGTAATTGTAGACGATATTGTAAAGGTGATTCTAAATTCTTCAACAGAAACCGCAACTTATAAAATATACAATTCTGAATCCATAAAATCTGTCAGTGCTATTACCGATTCACCCATGGTGGATTATAGTGAAATGAATGATACAGAGTTTATTATTTATACTTCAAAACAATTTGACAAAGCACATAACGATGGTACAAATTATTTGAGAGCATATGCTGATCATAGAGCATCCCAAAATGGAGGTTCATATTCATCTTCTATCGTGTTTGTTGAGGATTTGTATAATCAATTTGCTTATGGAATCTCTCGGCATCCATTATCTCTCAAAAATCACTCACGATGGGTAGAACAAAATTGGACGAATGCTAAGTTTAACTTTTTAATTGGAAAAGGATTAGAGTATGCTTCTAGTAGAACTCCAGAACAATTAAGTGATCCTGATCCATTAAAATTAAAAACCATACTACCTACATTTGGACTACCTGGATCTGATAATTCGCTAATGGCGAAAAAAGATGAATCGCAGCCCAGAATTCCTACGGGAAGAATTTCTGCTTCTTCTATAGAAGATATCAAAATATACCACGATAAAATTATTGTTCGAGAAGATCCTAATAATTATCCGAGTACTATTGAAGGAAGGCTATGGACTAAAAAAGTAATTCATCTCGCAGGAGGAGATCCAAATATTTTAGATTTAATAGAATCTAGTTTAGACAATATGGGTAATATCCTTGTCCAAAATCGCTTTGGTGCGGAGATAGTAACTTTTAGTAAACAAAACTCTGATAATATTAGTAGTGCGCTTTCTACTCAAATATTAAATGAAGTAGATGAAGGAGCTGCCTTACTTTCATTTTTTGGCCACTCCTCAGCAGGAACATTTGATTTTAGTATTGAAGAAGCATCACAGTACAATAATGCAGGAAGGTTACCTGTATTACTTTCAATGGGATGTTACTCTGGAAACATTTATACGCCCAATAAGGCCTTAAGCGAAAATTTTGTACTGGAACCAGAAGTAGGTAGTATAGCTTTTATGGCCTCATCAGGATCCGCGTACATAACACCTCAAGGCGATCTAGGCGAAAGATTCTATCAAGCATTAGGTGTCGAACAATTTCGTGACGCAAGCATTGGAGAAATTGTCCATCATTTACTCGAACAAAATAAAAATATAGATAATTCATTTGTATCTCTTCGAACTCTTAATGAACAATTTACACTTCACGGAGATCCTGCTGTAAAAATCATAACTTTTGACGGACCAGATTACACCATAGATTATAGTTCTGTTAATACTAATCCAAGTATAGTTGGACCAGAAGACAGTGAAGTAAGATTAAACTTTAATGTAATTAACCTAGGAGAAAATACTGCAGACTCTATAAATGTTAGAATGGTTCAGACTCTTCCTAATGGAACTATGGATAGTTTATATCAAACAATTAAAGGGCCTGGCAATAGAAGTGCCGAAACTTTTATAGTTCAAAATCCTGGACTAAATGGTATAGGTGAAAACTGTATAAGCATAGACGTAAATTACGATAGCGAGGTCGTAGAGTCACCTCTTCCAGATGCCGCTAATAATAATACACTTGGAGCTGTTGAAGGGGAAGAAGATTTTTGCTTTTTTGTTTTGGATAACTCTGCTAATCCAATATTCCCAGAAGAGTTTGCGATTGTAAATGGAGAACAACCAAAACTAATTGCCTCCACAAGTAATATTCTCGCTGAAGATAGAACGTATATAATGGAATTAGATACGACTTCGCTTTTTAATTCTGCTTCTAAAGAAACTAAAATAATAAATGAAGGTGGTGGTTCATTAGTTTGGGAACCGGAACAACAATTCGAACCAGGAAAAGTATATTATTGGCGTGTAAGTTCTGATAGTACCAATGTAGATATTGGATATCAGTGGAGAGAAAGCTCGTTTATTTATTTACCCAATAGTTCGGATGGATGGAATCAAAGTCATTATTATCAATTCCTAAGAAATGATCTTACGGGAATTGAATTTGATGATAGAAAACTTGATTTTATTAATGAGGCTGTTGGGATTAACACCAACTTACACATACCTCAGTCAGAACCAAATGGTGACGAAATTAGATGGCCTAGATGGAATCAGCAGACTTTCAAAATTGGATTTATGCGTACTTGGGATTATCCAGGAAGCAGTGCAGTAGTTGTGGGTTATAGAGATGATCGTATCGCAGAATTTGAGCGTAATGAATCTCCTGGATTACACGGAAGTTGGTATAGTGGAGGAACTAGCAGATTATACATCTATCCGATGGACACTAAAGAAAATAGAATCGATCTTGTGAATATGCTAGAAGATGTTATCGAAGATGGTCATCATGTATTGATACATACAATAATCAATGATCTAACCACTGCAGATCTACATACCGAAGATTGGGCCTTAGATTCATTAGATAATAATGGTAGAAATCTCTTTAATGTATTAGAAGCACAAGGGGCTACAGAGGTAAGAAAACTTGAAGATCTTGGTACCGTATTTTGGGGAGGTGTATATACAAAAGGCGAAGAGTGGAAAGATGAAAACATTGGCGCTACTATTTTAGATGAAGTTGCGCTTTCAGCCGAATTTGAAAGAAATTATATTGAAGGAGATTTCAATACGCCAAATATCGGACCTGCAATCTCTTGGGATAAAATGATTTGGAATGTAGATGATATCATGACAGATGATACCTATATGGCTTACATACAAGGAATAAAATCTACTGGAGAAATGGATACTTTATTTACCGTAATTGGTGAAAACGAAGTAGATCTTTCAGGAGTAGACGCTACGGAATATCCCTACATAAGATTGGATATGTATACGTATGATAGAGTCAATCGAACGCCAGTCAATGTGAATTTTTGGAGAGTATTATATGAATCTGCTCCAGAAGCAATCCTTACTAAAGATGAATCTTTTGTTTTCAATTCTGATACGCTTGATCAAGGACAAATAATGGAATTTGCAATCAAGGCAGAGAATATAAGTGGAAAAGATATGGATAGTCTTTTGGTAAAATACACGATTACCAACGATGCCAACGAAGCTGTAACAGAGTATAAAAGACTTGCTCCTTTAAAATCAAATGATGTACAGCAGCTCAACTTCTCATATGATACTAGAACGCTTTCAGGAGACCAACAATTTAATTTTGAAATAAATCCTGACGGAGATCAACAGGAAAAGTTCTTATTCAATAATTTTGGTGTCACGGATTTTTATGTGCGACAAGATGAAAAAGATCCAGTGCTTGATGTAAGTTTTGATGGAGTACATATCATTAATGGCGATATAGTTTCTGCCACACCATTCATACTAATCGATGTTCGTGATGATAACGAATATCTATTATTGGATGATCCAGAAAAAATATTGGTCGCTGTGATAGATCCCAATGGAAATAGAATTGATTATGATCAATCGAGTCCAGAATTAACCTTCGAACCTGCAACTGATACGGATAATAATCAAGCAAAGATATCTTTAGAACCCACTCTCACAGTCGACGGTGATTATAGATTATTAGTTCAAGCGATCGATGCCACAGGAAACTTTAGCGGAGACAATGCATATGAAGTTACATTTAGAGTAATGCTTAAAGAAAGTGTTTCAAATGTATTAAACTACCCTAATCCATTTTCAACACAGACTCAATTTATATTTACATTAACTGGAAGTGAAGTACCTGATGATATCAGCATTAGTATATTAACAGTTAGTGGAAAGGTAGTAAAAGAGATTTCTAGAGAAGAGCTAGGTCCACTAAGAATAGGCTTAAATAGAACTGACTATAGATGGAAAGGAACTGATGATTATGGAGAAAAATTAGCGAATGGCGTATATCTGTATAAAGTAAATCTACCCAGAGATATGGAACGATATGAAAATCAAGCCACGGATAATTTCTTCACAAAAGGATTTGGTAAATTAGTAATTATGAGGTAATCCTATTAAGTCTAATTAGATGAGATAGTCTTTTTTTTAAAACGCTAATTACTTGCCTTCTTTTTCGTAAGTAGTTTTACATCGTTCATTAAATCATATCGGTCTGATCCAAATGGACTGAATAAAATAAACAAAGCAATCATTAAGGTGTGAAAAGAAAAATCTGGTCCGACGCTCATAGCAATAGCTAGGTGAAAGATTATTAATATCAATCCCCAGATTCTATGCAAACCAATTTTAAATAAAAAAAAGATTGACAGTAATTCGATAAAGATTCCTCCTACTTGGAGCGTAGGTATCCAATAACCTGGATAATCAATTAGGTAATTTTGTAAGAAATATTCGTTTCCAGAAAAGTAACTAGTCTTACTACTATGAAGTGTCATTCCATTACTTGACAAAGCAGAGCTTACTCCTCTTTTTAGTTGCTTAGCAAGGCCAATCATTTTATAAATTCCAGAAATTGAATACGTAGTCAAAATAATCGCTTGCAATCCAAAAATTACTTTTAGGAAATCAGGCTTATAAGTTTTTGTCTTTTTATTCGGTAATAGGACAAACATAATCGCAGCAAAACTCATCATCGTCAAAAAGTGATCTGCATATCCAAAAGAAGAAATTAAAGATAAATATTGAAACAAGCCTAAAGCCACTAAAGCTCTAATTATTCGGCTTCTGCTCCAGAAAACAACACCAAGTAATGCAGTAATTAGAAAAAAGATATACACGAATCTAACCGCTGATGGCCATTCCAAAATAGTGAGCCAACCACTACCCCACTGAGGCATAAAATAAGCTTGCGAATTGATGATTTCAGACCAAGAAGGCAACTGGGAGTTAAAAGTAAAAGATTGGAAACACAGGTAAAGCACAAAAAAATAAAACAGAGATATTAAGAAATATCCTTTCTCAAAACTATGGTTTGTATCAAATATCGATTGGTTGCCATAACTTGGTTTACTCCAAAAGAGGTTAAAAATTTTCCTCATTTTATTCTAGTTATAATTTCCGTATCAAAGGTGCCTTCGTCCAGTGTTTTGATATAATCACCAGTCATTTTAACCAAATATACTTCTCCCTCAATATCTCTCAAGATCTCACTATCTACATCAAGATCAATGTGCTTTCTGCTATTGTAAATATTTCTGATGTCATTCAATTTTCTTAGGTAGTATTTTCTTTCTATGCTATTAAGATCTTTGTTCTTATAGAATAAATATTTTTCCACACCACAATCATCTTTCACTAACAAATCCATTTTATTATAATCTCCGGGAACCATAGAATATAAATTATACAGCGAAAATGGGATGATTTCTTGCCCACCGCCAAAGTATTTAGGATAAAATGCAAGAACGAAGTATAATACAATCATCATCGACACAGCAAATTGCACCTTAGTACCGCTATAATTTAAACCGTCCATAGTGTAAATATAATCACCACTTAGTATTAATGTACATTTTTCTCCAATAGCTGAATCTTCTACAAAACATCTAGCTCTCTTTTATTACCTTCACACTCCAACTGAGAAACAAAACTTATGGCAGAAAAGAAGCTATTCCTATTAGATGGGCATGCATTAGTTTATAGAGCGCATTTCGCCTTTATTAACCGTCCTTTAATCAATTCAAAAGGGATTAATACCTCTGCAATTACCGGATTTGTTCGGTCTTTATGGGATATATTGGTCAATCAGAAACCTACACACATAGCAGTGGCTTTTGACCCTAAAGGAGGAACCTTCCGACATGAGCAATATCCTGAATACAAAGCCAATAGAGATGCTCAACCTGAAGACATCTCAATCGCTATACCTATCATTCAAGAAATACTCAAAGGTTTTAAAATTCCTGTAGTCATCAAGAAAAATTACGAAGCAGATGATGTCATAGGAACATTAAGTAAACAGGCAGAAGCTGAGGGTTTTGATGTGTATATGGTTACTCCTGATAAAGATTATGCGCAATTAGTATCTGATAAGATCTATATGTATAAGCCTTCCAGAATGGGTAATGGTATCGAAATACTTGGAGAAAAAGAGGTGAAAGAGAAGTGGGATATCGAACGTATAGATCAAGTAATAGATATCCTTGGACTACAAGGTGATAAAGTAGACAATATACCAGGCGTACCCGGAATAGGACCAAAGACGGCGGTAAAATTACTGAAGCTTTATAATGATGTAGAAGGCATACTTGCTAATACAGAACAACTCAAGGGAAAGCAAAAAGAAAATCTTGAAACTTTTGCAGAGCAAGCTAGACTATCCAAGCAATTAGCTACTATAAAGCTGGATGTACCGATTCAATTTGATGCGACAGAATATATTCTAGAGGACTTTGACAAACCTAAACTAGAAGAACTTTTCAAAGAGTTAGAATTTAGGTCTTTAGCTATTCAGATTCTTGGACAAGCTACTCAAAAACCTGAGGCAGGTCAACAACAAGATCTATTCTCAGGATTCTCTGCTAATACTAGCAAACAAAAAGCAGCCGCTACTAAAGCATATGCCGTGGTGGAAAAGAATATTGAAAATACCAACCATGAATATATACTCGTAGATACGGCAGAGAAAAGAAGTAAACTGATCAAAGAATTACTCCAACAAAAAGTCATAGCTTATGATACTGAGACTACTGGTATAGATGCCCATCAAGCAGAGTTGGTCGGTCTATCATTTTCGTGGGAAACAGGAAAAGCATATTATGTGCCTACACCTGAAGATCAAGATGAAGCCAAGGCGATAGCAGCAGAATTTGCAGAGGTATTAGCTAGTCCAAATATTGAGAAGGTAGGTCAAAATATCAAGTATGATAATACGATGCTCAAGTGGTATGGTGTGGATGTAGATGGACCAATGTTTGATACCATGATCGCGCATTACTTATGTGAGCCTGATCTTAGACATAAGTTGGATTACCTTACTGAATCTTATCTGGAATATAAAATGGTTCCTATCGAACAACTCATTGGTAAGAGAGGTAAAAATCAACTTACTATGAGAGATGTACCTCTTGATAAAATCGTCGAATATGCCGGCGAAGATGCTGACCTTACTTTACAATTAGTACCTACACTGAAAGAATTACTCAAAGAAAATGAAAGTGAAGAAATCTATAGATCTATAGAAGAGCCTCTTATAAAAGTCTTAGGTGAAATAGAATATAATGGCGTTCGTATCAATCCTGATTTTCTAAAGGACTATTCTGTAGATCTAGGCGAACGTATCCATGATGTCAAGTTAGAAATATACAAGCAGGCAGGAAGTGAATTTAATATCGGTTCTCCGCGCCAGGTGGGACAAATTCTTTTTGAAAGATTAGAAATTCCGTATCGTTGGAGAAAAACCAGTTCGGGTCAATACTCTACTGATGTAGAAAAACTTACAGAACTTGCCCCTAAACATGACATCATTCAACACATACTTGAGTACAGAAAGTTGAGTAAATTAAAATCAACTTATGTCGATGCGCTACCTCAATTAATTAATCCAAGAACGGGTAGAGTTCATAGTAATTTTAATCAAGCTCGTGCCGCTACAGGACGTCTCAGTTCAGAGAATCCTAATTTGCAAAATATTCCTATTAGAGATGAAGCAGGAAGAGAAATCCGAAAAGCATTCGAACCGAGAGATAAAGATCATATTTTACTCGCGGCGGATTATAGCCAAATCGAATTGAGATTGATTGCAGAAATAAGTCAAGATGAAGCTATGCTAGAAGCTTTTATCGCGGGTAATGACTTCCACCGTGCAACGGCTGCCAAAGTGTATAATGTACCTTACGAAGAAGTGACAGCAGATCAAAGAAGAAATGCAAAAACGGTTAATTTCTCTATTACTTATGGAGCAGGTTCTACCAATTTATCTCGACAATTAAATATCAGTAGAGGTGAAGCCAAAGAGTTAATCGAAAACTATTTCGAACAATTTAGTGGCTTAAAAAAATACATGGACGATACCGTCAATTTTGCAAGAGAGCATGGCTACGTCATGACTAAACTTGGTAGACGACGTACGCTTAGAGATATTGACTCCAGAAATGGAATGCTAAGATCGAATGCTGAGCGGATGGCTATTAATACTCCAATACAAGGCACGGCAGCTGATATGATCAAGATAGCGATGGTAAACATTCATAAAGCTTTGAAAGAAGGAAAGTATAAGACTAAAATGATTATGCAAGTACATGATGAATTGGTTTTTGATGTTCATCGATCTGAGCTTGAAGAAATAAAAAAACTTGTAGAAAATTTAATGAAAAATGCTTTGCCTGATCTTAAAGTGCCCATCCTTGTAGGTATGGATACTGGAGAAAATTGGTTAGAAGCCCATTAGAGTACGATGATATAATATACAATGCTTTAGTATGGTAGATAGAGTAATAGGAAGACATGAGGGAAAGGAAGGAGGACCTTTACTAGTTGTATTTGGTGGCATTCATGGAAACGAACCTGCCGGCGTTAAAGCCTTATCCATGATGTTTAAAATGTTAGAGGTGGAGCCAATCACTAATCCCTCTTTCGAATACAAAGGCACCATTTTAGGATTGATTGGTAATAGACAATCGTATGTCTTACAGCAAAGATTTATTACTAGAGATCTCAATAGAATCTGGACTGATGAAAATGTAGAACGAATCCTCAAAACGGACAAAAGTTTATTACAGCACGAAGCCTTAGAGCTTAGAGAAATACTTGATTTGATTCATAACGAATTAGCCACTCGTAGATATAGTAGAATGGTAGTTCTTGATATGCATACGACGTCAAGTTTTGGAGGAATATTTACTCTACCTACCAATGACGAAGAAAGCATTCGAATAGCATTAGAACTTCATGCTCCAGTAATAAGAGGAATGATAGATGGAATAGAAGGTACTACTCTACATTATTTTAGACATGATAATTTTGATATTCCTACTGTTGCTTGTACGTTTGAGTCTGGTCAACATAATGAAGAGCTTTCTGTCAATAGAGCAATTGCAGCTATTACTAATTGTATGCGAACTATAGAGGCCATTAATCCTGACAATGTAGAAAATGTACATGATTCTATCCTAATAGAGTACAGTGCTAACTTACCTAAGCTTTCGCAACTTCATAGTATGCATCCCATCGAAGTTGGTGATAATTTTCGAATGTTTCCAAACTATAAAAACTTTCAGAGAGTTAGTAAAGGGGAGCAACTTGCCGAAGATAAAAACGGTATCATCAGGGCAAATGCTGATGGTATGATCTTAATGCCATTGTATCAAGAAAAAGGTGAAGATGGTTTTTTTCTAATTCAAAAAATTGAAGGGTATTAATCCTAACCCATAAAATAATGCTATGGCTACTACACTCGTAGAAGAAGGTATAATTGAACATGTAATAGAATCTCTTGAGGATAATCAAAAACTTATCGACCTTGAAGAAAGGTGGAATGAAAATTTTCCTTCCATATCCGACTATCTTAATCAAGAAAATTTTTCATTATTAGTAGATGAGGAAAAAGCATATCTCAGTTTTATCATTGCCGTGATTTTTCTTTCTTGGGAAGAAAAATTCGGAAAATTTGAAAAAGATTTTAAACCTAAAGCTCTAGAAAAAATAGAAGAATCTAATTGGGAAAAACTTAATAATGCTAAAGGAAAATCATTCAGAGAAAAACTTGATGTTTTTTTTGATGGTCATTCTCAAGAAGATTTATTAGCGTTTATAGAGGATAGTGTGCAAGAAGATGATGAACAAATGGTGAGCAGTGCAGCGAGAGACATTGTGTTTATTTGTGCTGCTACTATTTTAGATACTATTATTGAAAGAGAAGCTTCTAATCCTTTTAATAAAGCTTGGTAGTATAGATGCCTTAAGACGTTATTAAAATTAAATTTTCAGGAGACGACGACTCAGTAGCGAGTAGCATTTTTTTACAGCCAAAATAGTGCGCAGCCTGAAGGCTACGGTACAAGGCTTGATACAACTTGTAAGTGAGCAGCCTGAAGGCTGCGATACAAAAAAAGAGCGATAACTTTTCAGTCATCGCTCTATATACTTTAGTGCAAAACTAGTCAACTGATTACCCAACTAATTGATCACTTTTATTTAATCTAGTGTTTGCTTGATTTCTACAATCTCATAAGCTTCGATCATATCACCAATTTTGATATCGTTAAAGTTTTTGATATTAAGACCACACTCAAAACCAAACTTCACTTCTTTTACATCATCCTTGAATCTCTTTAGCGATGCTAGTTCTCCTACTACACCTTCTTTAGAAGGATATACTACTATACCATCTCTAATGATACGAATGTGTGAATTACGATTAATAGTACCTTCTGTAACATAACAACCGGCAATCGTACCCACTTTAGAAATTTTGTACGTCTCACGAACTTCTACCATGGCAGTCATGCGCTCCTCTTTAGTAGGTTCAAGCATACCTTCAATCGCAGATTTGATTTCATCGATTGCCTCGTAGATAATAGAGTACATTTTGATCTGTACACCTTCTCTTTCTGCAAGGTTACGCGCTCCAGCAGATGGTCTTACTTGGAACCCTATTACGATTGCATCAGATGCAGAGGCTAATAAGATATCTGACTCGACAATCTGACCCACAGCTTTGTGAATCACGTTTACCTGAACTGTCTCATGAGATTGCTTAATGAGTGAATCGGCCAATGCTTCCACAGATCCATCCACATCACCTTTGATAATGATATTAAGCTCTTTGAAAGTACCAAGTGCCAAACGTCTTCCGATCTCGTCGAGTGAAATACGCTTACTTGCTCTATTCGTTTGTTCTCTTTCTATCTGAGCTCTATTGGTAGCTATTTGTCTAGCTTCTTGCTCAGTCTCCATCACTTTAAACTTCTCACCAGCTTGTGGTGCTCCACTTAGACCTAAGACTAAGACGGGAGTAGAAGGTCCTGCTTCTTTGACACGCTTACCTTTTTCATTAAACATTGCTTTTACTTTTCCAGAGTGCCCTCCGGCTACCATAGCAGATCCTACTTTCAAAGTACCTGTTTGTACTAATAACTTAGTAACATATCCACGTCCTTTATCTAGTGATGCCTCTACTACCGTACCAATTGCCAATCGATCTGGATTTGCTTTTAACTCAAGCATCTCTGCTTGCAATAAAATCTTCTCCAATAATTCATCGATATGCAATCCTTTCTTAGCAGATATATCTTGAGATTGGTACTCACCACCCCAAGCTTCCACCAATAAATTCATAGATGCTAATTCTTGCTTAATACGCTCTGGATCAGCTCCATCTTTATCTATTTTATTTATCGCAAAGACCATAGGTACACCCGCAGCTTGCGCATGCGAAATGGCCTCTTTCGTCTGAGGCATAATACGATCATCGGCAGATATAATAATGATTGCAATATCTGTTACTTTGGCACCTCTGGCTCTCATGGCCGTAAAGGCTTCGTGACCAGGAGTATCGAGGAATGTAATCTTCTTCTTCTCTGGACCAATCGCTACTTCGTATGCACCGATGTGCTGAGTGATACCTCCGGCTTCACCATCAGCGACACTTGCACTCCGTATGTAATCTAGCAAAGAAGTCTTACCGTGATCTACGTGACCCATCACTGTAACGATAGGTGCTCTATCCACAAGATCCGCTGGATCATCAACAATCTCTTCTATCAGATCCTCTTGAGCATCAGCATTAATGAATTCTACTTCATGTCCAAATTCTTCTGCTACCAATTCGATAATCTCGGCATCTAACCTCTGATTGATAGATACGATAACGCCCAGGTTCATACATGTAGTGATGACATCACCTACACCCACTTCCATCAATGAAGCCAATTCACTCACTGAGATAAACTCTGTAAGTTTTAATTTTAGCTCTATGTTTTTTAGTTCTTCTAACTCTGCCTTCTCTCTTTTATCTTCTCTATTATCTCTTCTTATTTTCTGACGTTTCTTCTTTCCTCCTCCAGAGAGACGCGCCATTGTTGCTTTGATCTTATCATCGATCTCTTTCTGAGAAACTTCTTTGACTTCGTCTTTCTTAGATTTTCCTCTTCCCCCTTGATTACGACCTTGGCCACCTTTATTCTGTCCACCTTTGTAGTTAGAATTAGCTCTCACCTTAGTACGAGTTCTCTTTCTTTTTTCCTTCTTCTCGGCTGGTGTTTCTTTCTTAGGCTTCTCGAATTTTTTAGTATCGATCTTACCCATAATCTTAAGACCCTTAAGCTGGGGAGTAGCTGCTCTCATCATTTCCTCTGGCTTCTTCTCTACTTTTTCAGGAGTAGGTTCTGGAGCATCTTTTGAAGCATCAGAAACTTGTTCTGCGGCTTCTTCCTTTTTGGGCTCAACCTGATCTTCAGCCTTCTTCGTTTCCGGTTCTGGCTTTGGCGCTTTCTTCTTCTTTGGTTTAGGCGTAAGATCGATTTTACCTAATACTTTGAGACCAGGCGCAGTAGCCTTCGCTTCTATAGTATCACTTTCTGGAGCTTTTTGCTCTGGTTCAGTTGGCGTTTCGGCTTTTACTTCCTCTACTTTGGGCTCTTCTACTACAGGTTCTTCCACTACTTCTACCTTAGGAGGCTCAGGTGCTGGTGGCGGTGCCACTTCTTCTTTTTCTTCCTTTCGGTTGCCGATAACTAATTGGTCTGCCTTCTCTTTTACTGCCATAGAGTTACTAAACTCCTTTAAGAGGGCATCGTGCATATCATCAGATATTTTAGAAGTTGGCTTATTCTCTATTTCGAATCCGCTTTCTACTAAAAAGTCAACGATGGTAGCAGTACCAACATTTAATTCCTTCGCAATTTTTACTAATCTCACTGCCATATGGGCTGTTAGTTTCTTTTAATGTTTTATTATATACCTCGGTACCGAAGTACTATTCAAGATTTGTTTCAATCCATAATTATGATTGAAACTAGGTTCTCATAACACCTAATCTTGGTCAAATTCTGATGCTAATATTCTCAACACTTCTTCTACTGTCTCATCTTCAAGATCTGTTCTTCTGATCAGCTCATCTTTACTTAGATTCAATACACTTCTTGCCGTATCACATCCGATACCTTTGAGTGTATCGATTACCCAATCTTCGATCTCATCGTTAAACTCTGTTAAAGCTACATCTTCCAATTCAAGCTCTGCATCTTCTCTATAAACGTCGATCTCATATCCTGTCAACTTACCTGCCAATTTGATATTACTTCCACCTTTACCAATAGCAAGTGATACTTGATCTGCTGGTAAAAACACAGAAGCTCTCATCTTCTCATCATCTAATGATATGCTTGATACCTTAGCTGGCGTCAACGATCTCTGTATATATAGATTGATATTCGTAGTAAAGTTTACGATGTCAATATTTTCATTTTTGAGCTCTCTTACGATACCATGGATTCTTGATCCTTTCATACCTACACAGGCTCCTACTGGATCGATTCTATCATCATAAGACTCTACAGCTACCTTAGCTCTCTCGCCAGGAATACGTACAATCTTTTTCACAGTAATCAATCCATCTTCGATCTCAGGTACTTCTTGTTCTAAGAGTTTTTCTAAGAAAGTGCTATCCGTACGTGATACCACAATCACAGGATTATTATTTTTCATTTCTACTCTACGAATCACACCACGCACCATATCTCCTTTACGGAAATAATCTCCACGTATCATTTCATTTCGCGGTATAATCAATTCGTTACCTGTAACATCATCAAGTATTAGGATTTCACGCTTCATGATCTGACTTACTTCACCTAATACAATCTCACCTACACGATCCATATATTTTTTATAGATCTCATCTTTCTCTAGATCCATGATACGAGAAATAAGCGTTTGACGAGCAGCCATGATCGCTCTACGACCAAACTCTATTAATGTCAATTGCTCATAACATTCTTCTCCGATCTCATAATCATCATCTATTGCTTGTGCTTCAGAGAATGATATCTGCTTGTCTTGTTCAGTTACCTCACCATCTGGTACTATCTCACGTACCCTCCACATCTCGAGGTCACCATTTTGTGTGTTGACGATTACATCAAAGTTATCATCAGAACCATACTTCTTACGGATCAAAGTACGAAATACATCTTCTAATACACGTACCATTGTAGGTCTATCGATGTTTTTCCCTGCTTTAAATTCCGAAAACGAGTCTACTAAATTCATTTATATATTGTTAATCATTATCCTAGGTAGTATTTCCTAAGTTAAAAACTTGCTTTAATTTTTGCCTCTTCTATTGCCTCCCAAGCTATGGGGTGGTCTTTCTGTACTTTCTTTTTCTTCTTTCCTTCTTTTTCTATCACTTCATAAGTAAGGGTTATTCCCTCATCATCCACTGCTTTAAGATCTCCTTTTACTTTCTCTCCTTGAGTAGTCTTTACTACCATCTTTCTTCCAATGTTTTTGGGATATTGTCTTTGACTAACCAATGGCCTGCCTATCCCAGCGGATGATACTTCTAAGGTATATTTTCCACCCCACCATTCTTTCTCATCTACCACAGCTTCTACCTCTCTGCTTATCTTTCTGCATTTGAGAAAACTGATCCCTTCATCGCTGTCTAAGAATATCTCTACTTTATTACCATTGACTTTCACTTCAGTGATAAAACAATCAGCATATTCGAGGGTTTCTATCCCCTTCTCAGCTAGCTTTCTTATCCGTCTATCGTCCACGCTATATTCGCTTCTATGGTATAAATAAAAAGAGGGAACTCACCGTTCCCTCTTCGCTTAATATCTTGATTCGCCGCAAATATAAAACATTTAACTGAGGATAACAAGAAGTAGTTATATATTATCCAATTGGATATATGTCTGAGTTTTAGCGCGTGCGAGCAACTATTTTAAAGCGATTAAGGATTTGTGATAAATATGAGAAGACTGCAGTCGCAGCCTGAAGGCCGTAATAATTGCAGCCACAGCCTTTTAAAGAGGTGACAACTGCAGCCTAAAGGCTACGTTGCAATAGCCTTTGTCGTGATCGTTTAGGATCAGCGCGCCTTATTAACTATAGCTTTCTTCTCGATCCTAATCGAATTGACCCTTATCAAACAATAGCCTTTGTCGTGATCGTTTAGGATCAACGCACCTTATTAACTATGGCTTTCTTCTCGATCCTAATCGAATTGACCCTTACCAAACAATGGCCTTTGTCTTGATCGTTTAGGATCAGTGCGCCTTATTAACTATGGCTTTCTTCTCGATCCTAATCGAATTGACACTTACCAAACAATAGCCTTTGTCGCGATCGTTTAGGATC
>CALBEE010000258.1 GCA_937927575.1 uncultured Saprospiraceae bacterium
AAAGAAAAATGGAACAATCATAGGATTTGGTAAGTCAAAAGCTCTCAAAGTAAGAGAGGATTGGGTTAAAATTGATTGTGATATTCTGGTACCTGCAGCTCTAGAGTCACAGATACATAAAGGTAATGCCAAACTAGTAAAAGCTAAGATCGTAGCTGAAGCCGCTAATGGTCCAGTAACCTCTGAAGCAGAAGATATCCTAAATAAAAAAGGAATCTGTATCCTTCCAGATATGTATCTAAATGCTGGGGGTGTGACGGTATCTTACTTTGAGTGGTTAAAGAATTTGTCTCACATGAGATTTGGACGTATGGAGAAGAGATTCAACCAAAATACGTATAATAAGCTTCTCAACACAGTAGAAGATCTCACTGGAAAGTCAGTAAGTGCAAGAGATAGAGCAATGCTTATCAAAGGTGCAGATGAGGTAGATTTAGTAAGGTCAGGACTAGAAGAGACGATGATCAATTCTTATCAGCAGTTTATCCAGATCTATAAAAGAAGAAAGAATATTACAGACCTAAGAACGGCAGCATTTGTGTGCGCGTTGAATAAGGTAGCGAATGACTATACTACATTAGGAGTATTCCCATAGTAGGAAGTTATATTTCTAAATGATAAGAAGAGGTTCCTTCTGGCTATGGCCAAGAGGAACCTCTTTTTTGTGAAGTAGTATAAAAACGTAAAGCTTAGCTTTTTGAAAGGCAAGGGGAATTTTAGCGGTTTGTATATTTAAGTACGTAAATATACAAGCAGTAGATAATTACCATTTCGGCTGACGCGATGGCAAAGAATTAGAAAAGTCAGCTGTCCGAAATCGTTTCAACTCGAAAAAAAAAGAGCCATGACTTGCATCATAGCTCTTAATATCTTGATATAATTAAGTGATTCTTTGTTGGAGATTAACTCAATGAAGCAGCATGTACTTCGTTAAGTATTCTATTTGCCGAATCTAGTATCGTGGTGTCAGAGAGATTGACATATCCACCATGGGGACCTGGCCTCACATGTTTGTCGACAATTTGGCCTTGATCGTATTTTTTAGCACCAAAGTAATTTCGGACTGTTTGCTCAGTAAGATTGAGCTCTTTGGCGATTCTAGAGACGCTACCTGTTGGAAGCTGATGCTTGATACGTCTCAATTCAGAGAATGTAATATTCATACACGGTTAGATTTTTTACTGATTAGACTTCTTAAAAGATAAAATAAAGTCTAATTAGTATTAGTGAGAAAATATTGTAGAACGTTCTGCGATAATCAGCTTTTGTATTGGAATATTATGAGAAAAGACGAGAATCCCTAGCTGAATATTGCATTTCCTAAATTATGCAAAAAAAATGAGGGCGCCCAATTCTATATTCGATTAATTAGAAATTTTAACATATGATCTCATTAAAACATCTGTTTGACCATAAACGATATATCAATATAGTTGATCAAGAGCTTGTTTGAAATCATTTATGAGATCATCTATGTCTTCGATACCTACTGAAACACGGATCATACCATCAGTAATGCCATTTTCTTCTCTGATTTGTTTGTCCACATTGAGATGTGAGCTGGTAGCAGGATGTAACACTAATGTATCTACGTCGCCTAGTGTAGGAGCATGGGTGCAGCATTTTAGTCGATCTATTGTAGCCAATGCTTCTGCTTGACCACCTTGCACTGAAAAGCTGAGCATGCCTCCAAATTGCGACATCTGTTTACTGGCTATTTCATGGTCCGGATGGTCTTTTAATCCATTGTAATTGACATGAGTAACTTTATCGTGTTGCTGTAAATATTCGGCTATTTTTTGAGCATTACTACTATGCTTATCCATTCTTATAGCTAATGTTTTTAGACCGTTAGAAAGCAGCCACGCATCAAATGGATTACATGTGCTTCCATTTAATTTAAGGGTTTCCCAAATTTTGCGACTAGCATCATAATCAGAAGCTATAATAGCACCTGCTATCGAATTACCGTGTCCATTAAGATATTTGGTGGTGGAATGTATCACATAATCAGTACCTAGACTAAGTGGACGCTGGAGATATGGTGTGCAAAAAGTATTATCGATTGCAGTAGGGACAGCATACTTCGATGCAATAGTATTGATCGCTTTGATATCTATACACGCCATTGTCGGGTTTGCCGGTGTTTCAAAATACAGCATTCGGATATTGCTGTTGTTTTTAATAATGTGCTCGACTTCTTCCAAATTTTGCAAGTTGGTAAAAATCGTATTTACTCCCATTCTGAATAGTATTTTTTTCAAGAGTTCTGTGCTACCACCATATAAGTTTCCTTGCGTAAGTACTGAGTCACCAGCTTGTAAAGTAGACATCATGAGTGTTGTAATGGCTGACATACCAGAGCTTGTAAGAAAGCCATAGGCATCACCTGCTAAATCAAATCCTTCCATGGCGGCTATTTTGTTAGCGACAGTATCAATGGTAGGATTACCATAACGACCATATACATGACCTTTTTTTTGTCCGGTAAATATGTCAACCGCTTCTTGCGAATCTTCCATTACGAATGAAGAACTTAAGTATAAGGGAAGTTGGTGAGGCTTAGTAGACTCATTTCTTTCTGCCGTTTTTACACAGTAGGAGTTTAGCTTTAGTGTATTTTTCATAGGTGATTATCTTTTGGAAGATCGCATTTGTTAGGAAGGGGAAAGATAGTCATTGTACCACTTTCTTTGGCAAATAAACCTTTCTAAGTAAAGCGAAAGACAAGTTTTTCGACTAAGCAATATGAAGCGATATTAATCCATTGTAAAGCGTATATATGTCTTGTGGTATTCGTCTCTTGTCGAGATTATTCTTTCAGTAACCATTATATGGATACATTTGAAATATAGAAAGCGCTGATTATCTGTAAGTTGTAAGTCTAGAAGGTGACCTATACACTAGTTGTGTATAGTGCTATACTAGTAGCGTAAATAGGACTTAAACTAAAGTAAAAACCTTATATTTGCGCAGTTTTTCAAAGAGATATAATAATAAAAATTAATATGGAAGGTAAAGGAATGATTAAGTGGCTCCTGATACTAGTAGCAATTGTTTGTGCAATACAGCTATTTTATTTTATACCTACGGGTAATGTAGAAAGTGCTGCTGAGGAAGCAGGATTAGCTGCAGGAGAGCTTAATTCGACAGAATATAAGATAGCCAAGTTAAATCACTTAGACTCAATGTCTAGTGAAAACGTACTTTCGATCCCATTTCTTAAAGATTACACATACAGTGAGCTAAAAAGACAGCAACTTGCATTAGGTCTTGACCTCAAAGGTGGTATGAGTACAGTACTGGAAGTAGATCTAAGTGAGTTTTTAAGTACGCTTGCGGGTAATAGTAAAGATAACGAAGCTTTCAAAAATGCGATTCGTGATGCTAAATTGGCACAAACGAATTCTCAGTCTGACTTCATTACACTTTTTGCTGACGCTTATCAAGCACAGCCAGGTGATAAGCCGACCCTCACAAAGATTTTCCGTAGAGCAGCGGTTTTAGGAGAATTTAATTCTGAGACTACTGATGGAGAAATTATCAAGGCTTTGAGAGAAAAGGCGAATGAAACAGTAAGCCTTACCTTCAATAGACTAAAAGAAAGAGTGGATAGATTGGGTGTTGCTCAGCCAAACTTGTCTCTGGATGCTGGAAGAGATCTAATATTAGTAGAACTTCCTGGTATTGATAATCCTGAAAGAGCAAAACAATATCTACAAGCAAGTGCTGCACTTGAGTTTTGGGATGTATACCAAATTAACGATCAAGGAATCCTTGGTACTTTCCAGGAGGCAGACAGAAGATTGAAAGCTGCTGCGGGTATCGATGATACTGAGCAAGTTATTGAGATGGATACTACATTTACCAAAAAGTATGATAGCGACGGAAATGAATTAGCTGAAGTAGATACTACTTTTACTCCTAGAGCTGGAAGCGATCTATTAGGAAATCAAGGTCCATTATTATCTCTATTGACACTTAACAATGGATCTTATAGTCCTACTACATTTGGTGTAGCAGATCGTACGGCAAAAGATGATATTGATGCTTTATTGAGAAAGGCAGAAATTAGAGCATTGTTTCCAAAGGAATCAAGATTTGCTTGGTCATACAAGCCATTTGAAAATGATGAAGGCGTTACTAAACTATACGAACTTAGTTTATTAAAAACGGTGCCAGGTAGTGATAAGGCGCCACTTGAAGGTGATGTAGTAGTAAAAGCAAACTCTGATACTGATCCTGCAACAGGTCAGATTGGTGTTGCACTTTCTATGAATCCTAAAGGAGCAAAGAAGTGGGGAGAGATGACTACAAGAGCAGCGCAACAAGGAAATAGATGTATCGCTATCGTATTAGATAGTATGGTAGTATCTGCTCCTACTGTTAACGGACCGATTACTGGAGGTAATTCTTCTATCACTGGAAATTACTCTATCGAAGAAGCGGTACAGTTTGCTAATGTATTAGAAGTAGGTAAGCTACCAGCTAAGCTAAATATTATTCAATCTAACACCGTAGGACCTTCATTAGGAGCTAAGAATATTAGCAGTTCAGTTTGGTCATTATTAGTAGGTTTTGGATTACTACTTTTATTCATGTTACTATATTATGCTGGTGGTGGACTCATTGCCATTTTAGCATTATTACTTAACCTATTTTTCATCTTCGGATCATTATCATCTTTCGGTACAGTCTTGACACTTGCAGGTATTGCAGGGGTAGTATTGACTATTGGTATGGCCGTGGATGCTTCTGTAATCATATATGAAAGGATCAAAGAGGAACTTAGAGCTGGAAAGTCAAATTTAGCAGCTATTCAAGATGGTTTCTCAAATTCTTACTCAGCAATCATTGATGCCAACGTAACTACTATATTAGTAGCAGGAGTATTGGCATGGTTTGGTTTAGGACCTATTAAAGGTTTTGCGATTGTCTTGATTATTGGTGTGATTTGCTCATTATTTACTGCAGTATTAGTAGGTAAGATGATCATCGATTGGTATACAAAAGACAAAGGAAATGAGCTTTCATTCTGGACTGGATTCAGTAAAGACATGTTTGCAAATCTGAATATCGACTGGATGGGTAAGCGTGAGATTGCTTATGTAATTTCTGGTTTTCTTATTATCGCAGGATTGGCTTCTATATTTACAAGAGGTTTTGATCTCGGTGTAGATTTCAAAGGAGGATATGCATATAATGTACAATTTGCCGAAGGGACGAATGTAGATTCAGAAGCGATTAAAGGTGGCTTGGCTGAAGTTTTGGGTGCTACACCTGAAGTGAAAGCAGTAGATACTGACAATACTTTGAGAATATTGACTTCATACTTAATCGAAGAGAATGGAGATGATACTGATCGCAAAGTGATGGAGAAGATTAATGAAGGTCTGAATAATGTTACTGGAGCTAATACTACGATTGAGCAGTTTATGGATTCATATTCTGGAGATGATATTACACATATTACACAGAGTAATAAAGTACAGCCAACTATCGCAGATGATATTAAGCAGAGTTCGAAGTATGCTGGTGTGATTGCCTTGATTTTGATTTTCTTATACATATTTTTGAGATTCAACAAATGGCAGTATTCACTTGGTGCAGTTGCAGCCTTAGCGCATGATGCATTAGTGGTACTGGGTCTGTTTTCATTACTCAAAGGTTTTTTACCGTTCTCACTTTCTGTGGATCAGAACTTTGTAGCTGCGATCTTGACTGTAATCGGTTACTCGATCAATGATACAGTAGTCGTGTTTGATAGAATTAGAGAGTACATGGGCATCTATACTAATAAGCCTAAAAATGAGGTGATCAATATGGCTGTTAATTCAACATTCTCTAGAACGTTAATTACATCATTCACTACATTATTAGTAGTATTAATCTTATTTATATTCGGTGGAAGTGCGATTAAAGGATTTGCATTTGCATTGATTATCGGTATTGTAGTAGGTACCTATTCATCTGTATTCGTTGCGACTCCAATCGTAAGTGATTTAGCAGATGACCTCAAAACAAATAGAAGAGCAAGATCTTCATCATCATCTTCTTCGAAGAAAGGTGGTAAGAGCTTTGGAAGATCTGCTGCAGCTTCGGCTGATAGTACAGCAGGATAAAATATAATCAATCCCAACGATTAGTGGCCTTCTCGCAGTAATGTGAGAAGGCTTTTTTTATTGAATTTGCTATTTATTAGGAAGAGGTGAAACAGGCGCTTGAAAATATTGATTATTTTGATTCTTCGTCTCAGTACTAAAGTTTTCACTTTATCTTTTCATACAAATTATGATTCATGGAATCTAAAATAGAATTAAGACCAGCAAGAATTGAGGATTTAGAAACGCTGTATACATTTGAAAAAGGTATAGTGGATGCCGAAAGACCCATAGACGAAACTTTGCGTCAAGGTGAGATCCACTATTATGATTTGGAACAAATGATAAAGGCGGCGGATGTGGAAGTGATAGTGGCTGAAGATGTGAGTGCGCAACTACTCGTTGGCTCAGCGTATATAGCTGTACGAGAATCAAAATCTTATTGGACACATGATCGACATGGATACTTAGGATTTATGTATGTAAGACCTGAATATAGAGGTCAGGGAATTAATGGAGCTATTATGGATAGATGTATAGCCTGGGCAAAGTCACTCGATCTTACTGAAGTACAGTTAGACGTATATCCCTCTAATATTCCTGCAATGCGTGCTTATGAAAAGGCCGGTTTTTCAAGCCATCTATTGAAATTAAGAAAGAGTATTTAGTGGAATTATATCATTATATATCCAAAATTCCAATAGGATATTCTAAAGGTATGTACAAGGGAGAGATCTATGGAATCTCGAAGTCAGAATTTAATGGTGGTCGATCTATAAAAATTTATGCTGAAAGTCTATCGGCTAATAATTTTGTAAGCCTTAATTATTATAAAACTTCTAAGGGAGATGTTCTTCGTCCTTGTGAAATGACAAAAGAAAAAGTCAGAAATTTTTTGCTCGATGTATCATTGCTTTGAGATTTCTAGTAGCTCATATGATTAAGTACGAGTGATATGAAATAGGGTATGGATATTATACATTATGGACCTTCTAAGATTAAATTGCTCAGAAGGTTTTATAATTAAATGCGCTTGATTCTATAAAAATAGTTGCATAACTAAAAATATAGTTATATAATTGTATTCGTAGTTATATAGTCAGCCAGATAAAAAGATAGAATATGGAAAAATTAACAAAAGCAGAAGAAGAGATCATGATTATGATTTGGAATAGGGGCGCTTGCACTATCAGTGACCTTATGTCGGATATGAAGGACCCAAAACCTGCACAGACGACTGTATCTTCTTTTGTACGTATATTGGAGAAGAAGGGATATGTAAATCATAAGGCTTATGGGCGTACTTATGAATATTTTCCGATTATAGAAAAGAAAGATTATTCCAAAGGTAGATTAGGAAGTTTGGTGTCCGATTACTTCGAAGGATCTATGAATGAGTTGGTCTCGTTTATAGTGAAAGAGAATAAAATGAGTCTCAAAGAAATGCAGTCGCTTATAGACAAGATTAAAGCGGACAAAGAATAGAGGGAGTGTTAAAATTATGAATGCGAATTATCTCATCTGAAAATTAATTGGAAAATGATAAATTATCTAATACATACTACTTCCATATGGGCGGTACTATATATAGCTTATAGAGTCTTATTAAGCAAGGAAAAATATTTTGAATTGAATCGCATGTATTTGATGGCATCACTGGCGATAGGATTGTTCTTGCCTTTAGTGCAATTTTTTAATTTTTCTACCCAGCAAGTAATGCCGGAAGTTTCTGCGATTTATCATGAACAAGTAAATTATATTTCTCATATTTCTACTTCTCTAAATGCAACCAATTCTGAGCAATATTCTATTAATTGGACATCAATCTTATTCGTATTGATAAGTATTGGTATGGCAGTAATGTTGCTAAAAAATATAGTTGCGGGAGTTAGAATTAGTGCTTTATATCAAGATTCGGAGAAGTATCATTATCAAGATTTTACCGAAGTAAGAACTCGAAAGGAGCATTTACCATTTTCCTTTTTTAGATACATTTTTTTTAGTGCATTTAAATTAAGTGAGCAAGATCGACTGGCCATACTCAACCATGAGATTCATCATGTGAAGGCAAAGCATACCTGGGACATACTTTTTGTCGAAGGAATAAAAGTATTTTTTTGGTGGAATCCATTAATATATCTATACAAAAAAGCAATTACAGAAAATCATGAATTTGCAGCTGACCATTCAGCAATGTCTCTGGTATCTAGGAAGGCGTATTGCACGGTTTTACTACAAGCAAATATGCCAGGAGTAAATCTCGATCTAGGCCATCCATTTTTTTCCACCTACATTAAAAAAAGAATCGATATGATGTATAGAAAGAATTCAACAAAGAAAAGTTATTTGAAATTTATATTGCCAGTAATTGCCATTGTTTTCATGGCGTTTATTATTAAGGATAACCATCTAGAATTGGAATATACATTAGATAGTGACTATATAGACTTGTATGCAGATGATGAATTACTGATTCCAAATGTGGACTATGTAGTCAATAGAGAAAAAGGAAAAGTGATTGTAATGAATAGAAGAGATTCGGATACTAAAGGTGTAAAATATTGCATGTTTATTATCGATGAGCCTCGAAATTTATTCGAGTTTGAAACCGCTGTGCAGCCAGACTTTACGGATTTCGTTCCAGTGCATATACAAGAAGATGGCACTAAAACGGTGGGGGATAAAAATATGACCACTAAAGAAATTATGGATTTTGTGAGAAGCTTAGAAACGCAAAAGAATGCGAAGATTAAAGTAAAGGTTTCGATTGCAGAACATGCGAAGAGTAAATTGATTATTGAATTTCTTGAAGAAGCTTTAAGTTCTGATATTAATGTATTACTGGATGATTCGCAGGAATTAAACGATCATTCTATACCGAGTATTTCGCCTTTAGCTCCTAAGGACGTTATTAAAAAGAATGGCTTTGGCAATAGAGTGCATCCTATTCATAAGAGAGAACAATTTCATAAGGGATTAGATTTAGTGGCCAAAATAGGTGCACCAGTATTCGCTACTGCAACTGGTAAAGTGACGGCAATGAAAGTAGGTAAAGGTGGATATGGAAGGCACATTATTATTGATCATGGAAATGCTTATACTACACTTTATGGTCATCTTAATGAATTTGTAATCAATGAAGGAGAAGTGGTGGAGCAAGGCCAGCATATTGGTTATGTTGGAGCATCTGGAGTAGCTACAGGTCCTCACTTGCATTATGAAGTGAGATTGGAAGGTAAGGCGGTAGATCCCAAGAATTATGGTGCTATAGCCTTTTATGAATCCAAAGATGATGCTTCTATAGAGAACAATAGGTTAGAGGCTGAGGAATTAGAAAAGCCAATTGAAAGATCAAATCTGCCTAGCAAGAAAGATGTAGAAAATGATGCGGTAAATGACAAGTTGATCAAACTGGGTTTTAATGTGAATAGAGGAGTTATAGTAAAAGCAGGAAAATTAAAATTAGTAGAAGGACAAGATTATGAGCTTGACTATCAATTGGGATATTTAAAAATTATTAATGAGGATTATTTGAGCAATGCCCAACCCATTACGGTAGAATTTACTAATAATGATTCTGATCAAATTAAGTCTATTAATAATGTAAATGCATTGGTGGCAAAAACGGTTGAAAGTGATATGGATTATGATCGTGACTGTAAGGTGAATAAGGAGGGGGTATATTTTTTCGCAGACAAAATGCCTAACTTGGCTACATGTAATTCAGATAATCTTGAGGATGACTCTAACTGTACTAGAGAAGAACTTGCGTCTTTTATTAATGAGCATAAGTTATACCCAGAGGCAATGGTGAAAAAAGGTTTTCAGGGTATGCTGATATTTAATATTACGATTGACGAAAACGGTAACATAGAAAGTTATAATGAAGTGCTTAGAAAGAAGAGGGGAGACAACTATCCGGAATTGGTGTCTGAGGGTAACAGACTTATGGAATTATTAAAATCCAATAAAAAATTGCTACCAGCACAATGTAATGGAAAGAATGTGAAGTCATTGCTTCATGTCAGCACTACCTTTGTATTGGATGAGGAGCAAATGAAAAGGGTTGAAAGAAAAGATGCATCAAATACTCTCAGCCCTAATCAAATCGCAACGCTTACTGGAATGCATAAAAATGGGTTAGGCTATTCATATGATTCTAATATGAATGTACCATATACAGTTAAAATTACAGACCCAATGGGTGATGTAATTTATAATGAATCATTCAATTATATATATAAATCAAAAAGAGATATAGTCGAAATTCTAAATAAAGTCAATGGTAAGTATATAATAGAAGTAACGCAAGATGGAAAGACTGTTTCTAGTAGTATGAATTGCACTTTATTCTAAGAGAAGAAAAATTTCATAGATAGATTTAATTGATGAGAGTCGAGGTCAAATTATTGATCTCGACTTTTTTAATTTCAATTTATTATGGCATCTAGTAAGAGCAAAATATTTCTACCATTAGTTGAGAATTTTCTTTTTGAGAATATAAGTTGTAGTTAGTTTAGTAGAGTCTGTAATTGAATTGTTCTCTTGATCTAACCAATCAAGTTGACTATTGGCTAATACATAAATGCTCTGCTTTGAGATAGATAGGGTAGTGGGTATACGCATTTTTTCATGGTATACCATTACCGGATCCAAATTTCCAAATTCGGTTTCGTTATCTATCAAATCCAAACTGTATAGCCCATGCTGACTTTTATCCTTTATACCATTTACAATAAAATATAATTTGCCTTTATAATATTTGATTCCATCTACTCCCCATTCAGCAGTAGGAGAGTGAAGGCTATTCATGATGGTTTTAGTATTGATATCTACAATACGAATACCGTGAGTATATGAATCAATAAACAATTTGGATTGGTCAGATGAGATAGCTATTCCATTAGGGTGTTTGATGGCTTCATGCGTTAAAAAAAATGAAATTGTTTTTTCTTTGTTATCGAAAAAGTAGATATGGTGATGTTTTGTATCTGTAATATATGCATTGCCCTTACTATCAATGGCAAGATCGTTGAAGTAGGTAGCGGTACTATCTATATGATAAGCGAGTTTTCTTTCTGTAGCTATATTTTTAATGAATAACATAGAAAAACTATCTCTATCATAAGTGGCCAGTGCATATAGATAATCTTTATAAAGATCTAATCCAACACCTTCACTATATCCATCAGAATTTTTATTGAATACTATGGCAACATTTCCGTCAGATGGATTCACTCTGAGGAGTTCATCTTTATGTACACTACTAATGTATATATCGTTACGTTTTGAATCGACTGCGATCCCTTCGGGTATAGTATTTTTAGCGATTGTAAGTTCGATTACTTCAGGATCTGGTGCAGAACATCCTATGAGCAACAGTAACACTATGAAAGTGGATATACGCAAGAGTAAAGAATTTATTTTTGGGAATACTTAGACGCTTCTATAGCTAATAAGGCCCATTCAATAAGTAAGTTATGATTATTCAGTATATCGGAAGGAATACTGTAATATGATAATTTCGCATGTTTTTCAGATCCTTTGGAAAGATAATGATCAACATTCGATGAATTGGCTTTTAGATATTGCCCTCCTTTAGCAGTAATCAATCCGAACATTTTGTTTTGATGAAAAATTCCATGTCCGCCAAACATTCTCTTAGATGTGACCTCTTCAATCGTGATCAGTTTTTCTACTAATTCCTGAGCAGAAAGTAAGGATTCTTGAGTCATTTTTTCTCCTTTTTTACCCATAGTATATTGTATTAGATGGAAAAGATACGGTCTATATTTTATTGATCAATAGGTCTAATTTATTCGAAGCTAAATACCTAGCTTGAAGCTAAGATTTATAGTTCTACTTAAGAGATTGCTATCATTACCTATTACAGTATTTACTGGGATCTGATTTTGTTCGATGGCAGTAGTAACTGACTGTACATACTTTACATTTTCATTATTGAGTACATTAAATAGAGAAAGAGAAAGACTCGAATGCAATTTTGAAATGTTGAAGTCAAAAGTAGCACTTATGTCTATTCTTTCGTAAGCTGGCAATCTTCGGAACCTTTGCTCTGGTTGGCTTTCGGTGATATTTCCATCAGCGCCTAGACTCTCTATGTCAGTGTATCTTCTTCCACTGATGTAGATACCATTGAGGCCCCAAAGTATTTTTCCTGTTCGGTAGCTGTTGATCCATTTTAATTGGTGTCTCCGATCGTCTTCAGCGGCGAAGTATTGATTCTTGGCTATGGCTTCAAATCTTTGATCACTTTTGCTTAAAGAATAACTGAGGAAGGTATCATATTTTTTATATCCGCTGCTAATCAGTATATCGATACCTTTTGAAATACCATCACCTTTAAATAATCTATAGTCTCTAATTTCATTGGGACTAGCTGATCCATTACCAGGAGTGAGTACGGCATACTCCAACATTCCTTCCAGATCTTTACGATATAATTCTATGTCGATTGATATCGCATCATATTTAAAAGTGATTCCACTCATCAGACTATGAGACTTAAGAACAGGGATATTATTTTGACCTGCGCTCACCCAAAGAGCCATAGGTTCACCTCTATATTCATATTGGAATTGTCTTATTACTTGTTGATAATAGCCATAAGACGATTTTAGATTGATATGATTGTCTAGTTTGTAATTAAAGGATATTCTCGGCGATAGATAGCTGCCTCTATTGGAGTCAAAGTAACTTGCTCTAAGTCCAGCGTTGATATGTAATTTGGAGAATATTTTTCCTTGATAACCACCATACAAACCAGATTCATAAAATAATTTGCCCCCTTGAAGTTGATCTTTTTTATTCTCTTCTATTTTATAAAATAGATTATGTCGAATGGCGCTAAGGCCTATTTTCAATTTGTGATCACCGAAGCGTTTGGCTACGTGACTATCGATACCTGTATCGGTCAATCGATTCGCTTGTTTAGAACGCACTTGTGAGCTATCAATCATCATCATAGGGTTTTGCATATTACCTTTGGATGTAGTCTCTACTTGATAATCATTAGTCATTTCATTATCGTATCTAGTATAATGAAAGCAGGTATTCCATTGTAGATTAGATGATAGGTTCATTTGATAGTTTAAACCTATTGCAGTATTATCCCAATGAGCCTGTTCATTGGCTAGCAATTCCACTTTGTCTTGTTGGCTGTCTTCTATTCGTCTATTGTATCTATTTGATAAATCGTCATTACTTTTAAAAAACTGAATACTTATTAGATCATTGGTTCTTAGTTTTTGCTGCAGTTTAGCATTGATATCGAAAAATTTAAATTTTGGATCTGTTGATTTATTTTTTCTGGAATCTTTAAAGTCTTGTACAATATCTTCAACTGTGTTTTCTGGTGCAAAAGTGTTAAACTGTGAATTACTAATGTCATCTAAAGTTGTCCTGCCTGCAATAGATATAATTGTGCTGTTGGATAAAGGAATCTCAGCATCTACAGATGCCGTTAGTAGATTGATTTCTGCATTAGCATTTGTTTGTTTTAATTGTTTGTTATTACTAAATAATTCAATTACACCGCCAATTTTTCCGTCGTATTGTATAGGGTAATTATTCTTATATATATTGGCAGAATCAATAAATGATGTATTGATATTGCTAAATATTCCATAGTAATGATTAGTGTGGTAAATGGGTAACCCATCTAAAATAATCATAGTGGCGTCACCGCTTGTTCCTCGAATTTTAATTTCTGCTGAGGTATCATCTTGCGCAGATATTCCTGGTAGTAATTGTATTTGTTTCGCAAAATCTTTCCCCCCTAACCCTGAAGTTGTGGTATTAAGTTGATTAGAATTGATACCAATGGAATTATTGTTTGAATCTATGCGTATTGGCTTTTCTCTATTGACAATCTTTATTTCGTCTATTGAGAAACCTCCTGTTTTCATCGCTATCATAACATAATTGTCTTCTAGCTCAGCTATCTTATAGACATGGTCTTCATAACCCAAGGCATGAAATATTAATTCTTCGGAGAGATATTGTGCTGGTATTTCTAGATCAAAATTTCCATTTTCGTCTGTGTAGGTTCCAATGGGAGTATTACTAATCGCAATAGTTGCTAATTCTAATCCTTCTTCAGTTTTTCCAGGTTGTAATACTTTGCCTTTGAGGTGTATGCTTTCTAAATATTCATCATTTTCCTTCTCGCTATATGATTCGGTTTTGCGGATTAATATATTATTCGAAACGATTTTATATTCCATATTTTGATCATTCAAAAGATAATCCAGCACATCATCGATAGTCTTATTTTTGAATTCTACTTCTAATGGTTGATCCAATATGGCTGTAGTAGCATATGAAAATCGGATTCCATATTGATTTTCTAGCTCGGAGAATATTTCGGCGAGATCAAGCCCATGGGCATTATAATTTATTTTAATATTATCTATTTCTGTTTGTCCAAATAGAAATAGATGCATTAGAAAGAATATTAGGCATAGCGTATACTTCATAGAATTATTCAGTAACTTTTTTCTTTATTACAATTTCTCTACCATTACTTTCTATTACCATATCTAGTGGCCAGAAAACTTCAGATAATGCATTTTCTTGAATATTTGCATTAAATCCACCAGTGTACTTTTGATTTTTAAGTTCTTCCGGAATGCTAATGTTTACGTCTAGTTGTCTTTCTAATTCCTTTACTACTTCTTCAATTGATTCATTGGTGTAAGTGTAAATACCATCTCTCCAATTGGATCTATTTTGACTAGATGAATTACTTTTTTCAATTTCATGTATCTGTTTGGGAATCGAAACTGATTGGTTTGGCATGAGTATCGTGGTATTCTTAGCTGCAAATACTGATACTTTACCTGTTTTACAATATACTTTAAAATCTCTATTTCTTTGATATACATTGAAGCTAGTACCTAATACAGTGACATTTCCTTTTTTAGTATTAACCATGAATTGAGATCCTTTTTTTACTTCAAAGAACGCTTCGCCTTCTAGATTAAGTGTACGTTCTTTTTCCCAAGTATCTTTATCGTATTTTAAATGACTATCAGCATTAAGATAGGCAATAGAGCCATCTGGAAGTTCGATGGACTGCATTTCTGCAAATTGTGTTTTTATTTGGGTGTCATAATTATTGCCTACTCCCACCATTAGAAAAAATATAGCCATGGCTGCTACGGCGGCAATGGATGCCAACCGTATTACTTTTGCTCGCGAAGAATTTGATTTAATGGTTTGCGTGTCTGATTTATTGGTCACTGAGGCATTGATTTTAGACCATACCCTTTCTTCCGTTTCTTTTTTAATAGTATCATTTTTGAATGCGATCTGCTTGACAAGTATTTTAGCCTTTTCGAATTCTTCCTTTTTAGATGGATTGTTATTGATCCATTCGAGCCAAAAAGCTTCGTCTTCCGTATTATCTTCTTTGATCCATCTTACAAAGGAATCCTCCTGCGCAAAATCAACTGAATCATATTGTAGAAATTTATTCATTACGATTAACTTTTAAATAATTCTTCAAGGAGTTGGCTCCTATTGTTTAAGTTGTATCTACTTTGGCATTGTCCTTCTCCACTCTGCATAATACTTTGACAGGTGCCGTTATTATCCTGGGTATTATCATGAGATCTATCAAGTACACAATGGCCTAGTTCATGAAATACAACATACTCTTTTTCGAGATCATCTAGTCTTTCCCAACTTCTTTCATCTATTACAATCTCTTTGGATCCGTCAGAATATGAAATACATTGCCCTAAGGTTCCGTTTTGTTCTATGTTTTCAATATATGCGCCAAGGTTAATTTCAGACATATCTATTTCTATTGCTCTATCCGAAGCTTCGGAAACGAAAAGATCAATATAAATTTGTAACTCTGCTTCAATAATTTTTGTTTCGTTCTCCTTTGAGCAACTACCAAGTATAAGGCATATAGCGATTAGAGTAATATTTATTTTCTTTATTTTCATAAGGCTCTTTTCCTACATAAGGACTTAGAGTCAGTTTTGTACTCAGTTTAGTATGTAAAATAATATCGTGAGTAAAATAATTATATACTTTGAAAGCTTAGTCAAAGCACGTGATACTAAATTCCTGGCGGATTGGTAATTAAGATCCATGGCTTCAGATATATCTTCATAGCTCATCTCAGCATAGTACTTAAGATATAAAATTTCTTTTTGACGATCGCTTAATTGTTTAAAGGCGGATTGTAAGGCTTGACTCTGTTCGTCTTTTATTTCATTATTGATTAATATTTGATCAATGGCTAATTCAGCATCAAAATTCATTTCGCCTATTTCCTGCTCAGATGTTTGTCTGTTTTTCTTCAGAGATTTAAATAATCTTCTTTTAAGTGATACAAAGAGATATGGTTTAATGGCATTGGTTTCAGATAATTTCGCTCTACTATTCCATATATCAATAAACATTTCTTGAATGCAATCTTCTATGGCATTTAGATCTTTAGTGAATTTTTTACCATACCTATATAAGTCTTTAAAATAGGTCCTATAGATCATCTCCAGAGCTTGAGATTCACCTGATCTTAATTTATTCCATAATATTTTATCCTCCATGTTTACGCTCTGAAGCCCTTTGTTTTATTGGACTTTGGAGGTTAAAGATATCGTATTAATTGTGGTACAATAATATTTTTTTAATAAAAGTGAGTACAAAACTAGACTTGTGTTCTTATCTCATCAAAGTCACTATTGAAAAACTGGATTTTGTATTAAATACTCCGGAGCTCAATTGATTTAATTTATTCACCATTAAATACATTTCATATGACAGATCTAATTAAAGTACTCAAGAAGTCAACTTTTTTATTCCTTATGTGCTTTGCCATGATGCTCGCTTCGTGTAGTAGTGAAGAAGCTGAAATTACGAGCATAGAGAATTTAGCCGATAACTCAATCGAATCTTTACAACAAAGAGCCATAGGTAAAAATGCTTGTTTAGAGTTTGTGTTCCCTATTACTATTCAATTTGTAGATGAAAGTACTGCCACTGCTGATAGTTACGAGACATTACATACTGTTGTAGCAGCTTGGTTTGAAGAAAATGAGGTGGAGAAAATAAGAGAGAATAAGCCTCAACTGATATTTCCATTAGAAGTATTGAACGAAGAGGGAGAGGTTGTCACTGTAGCTTCTACGGATGACTTAAAATTGCTGAGAAGTGAATGTCCTGGTAGCGGAAAATGTAAAGGGAAGAGAGGTAAAGGATTTAAGTGTTTCTCATTAGTATATCCGGTGTCTTTGACTATCGACGATGTGGTTACTGAGTTTGATGATAGAGATAGTCTTAAAGAAGCGGTCAGGGCTTATAAAGAGACCGCTGGGGAAGACGCGGTTAAGCCTACTTTGGTCTTTCCAGTAACAGTAGAATACTATGATGGCATCCAAGCAGTAGCAGAAAGTCAGGAAGAACTGGCTGAGCTAAAGGAAGCGTGTCGTGAAGAAGAAGGATAAGATAACGAATCTCTAAGCCTTAGAGAATATAGTATAGTAGTATCGATCCCAGTCGAGTTTCATTTTTAGTAGAAAAGGGTTTCATGTTTCCCATGACGATGATCATAGGGCTGAAACACTATTGTTCACATCAAAATTTTGAGTTATGAAAACGAGTTATGTAAAATCAGTATTCCTTATGCTCATTACTGGATTGATATTCCAGTCTTGTGCAAAAGATGACAGTTTAGCAAGTGAGGCTACTGTAGAAGAGTTGAGAGGAGGAGGAAGAGGAGGAGGAAATGGTAATGGAAACGGTAATGGCAATGGCAATGGAGGTAACAATAATCAGGACAATGTAGATCGTATTAGTAACGATTTGATTTTTAAATGGACTGATCAAATGTTAGCTGTAGAACAATACAGTACTGGAATGCGACCAAATGCTTCGGCACGCGCATTGGCATATATGAATTTGGCAGCATATGAAACTGCACTACCTGGAATGAGAGGAAATATCTCTACTACAGAGCAGCTAGAAGGCCTTGAGATATCTAGAAATCTTTTACCTAATCGAATTGATTATGAAATTGCTTTGAATGCAGCTTATGCTGATGTATTAGATCATTTTATGATTAATCTGCCTCAAGATAAGAGGGAAAGCATCGGTACGTTTGAAGCTTTGCAGGAGTCCATCTTAACGGATGGTAATGTATCTAATGATGTGATAGAAGATTCAAAAAGATGGGGAGAATATGTAGCCGAGCAAGTGATTGCTTACAGCCAAACGGATGCGGAGGCAGAACAGCAAATTCTTGAGCCGCAACCTTTGTCTTATGAGCCACCAACTGGTGATGGTTACTGGACATATTCTGCAGATCCTGAAAGAGCTTTATTCCCTTACTGGGAGTCAGTAAGAACTTTTGTTGTCTCTACAGATCAAACTACCACTATAGCACCTATTGAATATAGCAGTAATCCAGGTACCGCATATCATGATGAAATGCTAGAAGCGTATACGGCCAATAATGCTGCAAAAACTACAGATCCAGAAGAGTTATGGATTGCTGAATTTTGGAGTGATGATGTAGAGAATTTAATGATAAGCCCTCCAGCTAGACAATTCTCTATAGCGAATCAGCTGCTTAAGAAATACGATCTTAATCTTGCAGAATCTCTTACACTATTAGTTAAGTTAGGATTCTCTATGAATGACGCAGCGGTATCGACATGGAAATATAAATATGAGCATATGGTAATGAGACCAAGTAACTATATACATGAATTTATAGATCCTGATTTTCAAACTAACCTATTTAGATTAGTCTACTGGCCTAATCCGAGTTTTCCAGGATACCCATCTGGACATTCATGTTTTGCTTCTGCAGCAGGAGGTGTTTTTATAGACTTCTTTGGTGACCAAACGAATTTCACGGATAGGACACATGCTGATGCTACAGACTTTCAAGGTACTCCTCGAAACTTTAAGAAATTCAGCGATATGGCTGCAGAAAATGCATTCTCTAGGATCCCTCTAGGAGTACATATTAGAATGGACTGTGCAGAAGGCCTTAGACTAGGATATGAAATTGCAGATGGAATTAATGAGCTAAGACTAAAACGTCAACCACAATAAGTTTTTTTTATAACCATATGGATGGTATTGATTAGTGATGGCACCGTCGGTGGGACGGTGCTGTTTTTTATATCAGTATATGATATGGTGAGTATGCAAATATTTTAATGAACTCAAATCAGAGCAGTGTAGGGATTAGAGATAGTGAATGGCTTTGATTTGAGTTTTAAAACCATAAAGTAAAAACATATGAATAGAATATATACACTGCTATTTTTATTTATTGTGATTATAGTTATGACTGCAGGAACGATTGATTTAGAGATGCTTCCAAATTATGAGAATCAAGACGTGCCTGGATATATTAATAGAGATAACACACCTTCAGGGAATAGTATTTCAGATGAAGAAGCCACCTTAGGAAGAATCCTTTTTTATGATAAACAATTATCTGTAAATGATGAAATTTCTTGTGGAAGTTGTCATAAACAAGAGTTTGCTTTTGGGGATACTGAAGTTCAAAGCATTGGCGTAAATGGATTGACTGGCCGGCATTCAACAAGATTGGTCAATGCGCGATTCGGAGAAGAGGAAAATTTCTTTTGGGATGAGCGAGCTGCAAGTTTGGAAATACAAACTACTATGCCGATCCAAGATCATATCGAAATGGGATTTAGTGGAGCGAATGGAGATCCTGATATCGACTCTCTAATTTCCAAACTCGAAGGAATTGACTATTACCAAAATCTATTTTCTTATATCTATGGAGATGCTAGCATTACTGAAGTCAAGATTCAAAATGCATTGGCACAATTCGTCAGAAGCATCCAATCGTTTGACTCAAAATATGATATAGGCAGAGAACAGGTAAATAATAATAATGCTGATTTTCCCAATTTTACCGTTTCGGAAAATGCTGGGAAGGATCTTTTTATGTCCAATCCAAATAATGGTGGAGCTGGATGTAATTCTTGTCATCGCGCTCCAGAATTTGATATCGATCCTGATAGTGATAATAATGGAATTATTTCTGTTGCTGGTAATCCGGCTGGTGTGGATGTGACTAATACTAGATCACCAACATTGAGAGATATGGTAAATCCAGATGGAATACTTAATGGTCCCTTTATGCATGATGGTAGTTTGGAGACGCTGTTAGATGTGATTAATCATTACGATGATATTCCTAATAATGGAGCTAATACCAATTTGGATAATCGTTTGAATGGCGGTGGAGGTAATCTCAATTTGTCTGATCAGGAGAAGGAAGATTTAGAAAACTTTCTTCTTACGCTTACCGGCAGTGATGTATACACCAATCCGAAATGGTCAGACCCTTTTGATGCTAATGGAAATATTGTTATTCTCAATGGCGCCGTATTACCAATAGAATACGCCACTTTTAATGTAGAGTTGGAAAATTCAAAGGTACTACTGACTTGGGAGACCGTAGCTGAGATTGACAACGAAGGGTGGGATATTGAGCGAAGTACTAATGCTATTGATTGGTCTAGTTTAGATTTTGTTGAAGGAGTAGGCCAATCATCAAGTCTTCAATCCTATAGATATACCGACGAATCACCTTGGCAGGGTGTAAATTACTATAGACTGAGACAATATGATTTTGACGGTCATTATTCGTATTCTAATACTTTAGTAGCTGAGGTGGCGGAAGTTGATATTGATTTTAATATATATCCAAATCCTGCCAGTGATTTTATTCAATTGGATTCAAAATTCGAATCACTAAGTGTAGAAATCATAAATCAGCAAGGAGGATTAATTCAAAAAATATATTATAACAAAGGAGAGCAAATCGATATATCACATTTATTGGAAGGAGTCTACTATATCTATATAAAGATCGCCAATAGTGACCAAACAGAAATTAGGCGCTTCGTAAAGTTGTAATTGTAGGGATGATATCATTGATAAAATAAATTTTTATGGTATCGAGGATTTTATGAAAACAGCAATAATTTTTTATCTAATGGTGGCATCGTATTTTCTACGATGTCACCATTTTTAGTATACATTGGATTGAACGAACTAAGGCTGCAAAAATCACAAATAAAACCTTTGAGTATTTTTTCTATATTTACTATACCCAAAAGGGAATTCCAAGGCTTATAATTTTTATAAGGAAATGGAAAATAAGAATGCAGATTTATTGAATGCCTCCTTAGCACCTTAGTGGAATAATATTAATCAAGACCTATCCCTTATGAAACCATCTTTTCATCGAAGACTATTTTATCGATTCGAACGCTTCTTGAATAAAGGAGGTTCATCTATTTTCAAAACCTTATTTTTTATTTTCATTTGCGCCTTTGGATTTATTATACTGCTGCGATATTTTTTATTGCTTTTCTTTCCAGAGTTAGAGTATCTCAATGATTTTGGAGATCATATTTGGGTAACTTTTCTTCAGATGACGGCGCCAGGGAATATGAATCAAGATACGCCTTCTCCGATGTGGTTAAAGCTCACTAGTATATTATCTGGGTTTACAGGAGTGATATTATTATCTATGCTTATTGCCTTCATCACTTCCTCGCTTAATTCATTGCTGTATAACTTTCGAAAAGGTCGTGGGCCGGTTTACGAAAATGATCATACTGTAATATTAGGCTGGAATGATCGAGTAGTAGATGTGATGAAAGAGCTTATTTTGGCCAATGAAAGTGAAAAGAAGGCAGCTATAGTAGTACTAGCTAAGCACGATAAAGAGCAAATGGATGATCTTATTACCAAACGTATTCCAGATTCCCTCACGACTCAGATTATTACTACTAATGGTGATCCTGCGAATATTAGCGAGCTCAACCGAATCAACGTAACCAGTGCTAAATCTGTAATAGTACTTTCTAAATGTTCTGAGAATGCACCTTTTGAAGAAAAAATTGCTTCTGATATACAAGCGATTAAATCTATTTTGGCCATTAAATCTTGTCAGAACAACGAAAGTAATATTCCCGTGATTTCAGAAGTTTTTACGCAAGAGAAGCGAGATATTATAGATTTTTTCGATGATGAAAATTTAATCGTATTAGACTCATGGACTATTATGGGTAAACTTATTATGCAAACGTCTTTAACCAGCGGCTTGCAATTGGTGTATAATGAGATTTTATCTTTCGATGGAGGAGAGGTTTATTTTTATCATTCAGATTGGGGCAATAAGCGGTTTGTCGATCTAGTATTTCATTTTAAGGACGGTATTCCTTTAGGAGTGTTTAGCGAAGAAAATGGCTTATTGATACGACCTGGACAGGATTATGTATTGCAACCTAATGATGAAATTTTAATACTGGCAGAGGATGATTCGACAATTGATTATAGTGGTAATCAATTGTATAGTACAAACCTGCAAGATTTGAGTGATAGTAGACTCCAACCTACGCAGAAGAAAACGCTGGTTTTAGGTTGGCATAGTATTGCTGAAGTATTTATTCAAGAAGCAAGCGATTATTTAGCTGATGCATCCAGCTTCGATATCATGTATCACAATCCAGCTCCACATATAGTCGATACAGTTAATAAATTTAAGGAATCTATACCTCAGTTTGATATACAATTGATAGATGAAAATCCTTTAGCACGTGCGGGCTTACTCAATGTAGATCCCAATAAGTACGATAATATTCTAGTATTGTCTCAAAAAGATGAAACATATGATCCAGATAAAGTAGATTCTGATACTTTGATCATTCTATTGCTTTTACGTGAGCGTATCCAAGGACCTAATAAACCCAAAATAATTACTCAGGTATTAAATTCTGACAATCAAAAATTGATCAATCAGACGGATGTCGATGATTTTGTAATTAGTAATAAACTGATTACGATGATATTGGCACAATTAAGTGAAGAGCCTAAGATAAAGTTATTATACGATGATATTTTTTCGGAAGAAGGAAGTGAGATTTATGTAAAACCGGCAAGCCTATATTTTACTTCTTTTCCTCAAAAAATAAAATTTGTGGATGCTATAGGAATTGCTTTCCAAAGAGATGAAATTTGTTTAGGAGTACGTAAAGGTTCGCTATTAAAAGATATAGAAAACAATTTTGGAGTGAGATTGAATATTCCAAAAGATGAAGCGATTGTCATTGAAAAGGATGATTTTTTAGTAGTGCTATCCGAAGATGAACTTTAATGAGTTAAGGTAATAGAAAAAGAAAGCGCTCTACTAAATTAGTAGCACGCTTTCCATAAATTCAAAAAAAGTTCTACTTAGTTTTTTTGAATAAAGTATAATTCACACCTATTTGTGTATAAAAAGGTATTAAGGAATTTTCATCATTGAATTGAGCATTGGTTATACCCAATCGTATATTTAGTTCGATCTGTGAACTTATGAATTTGCCACTTTGAATTCCCATGTAAGAGTGACCACCAGAAGGAATAAACCAGCCGTCAGTAATAGATGGATAATTTTCTACCATTACAGAAGAATGCTTCAGGTGAGTACTGATCGATTTATCAAATCCAAATTCACCTGCTATATGCCAAGTATTTTTATGATAACCCATGGTAATATTTATTTCGGATCCAAAGTTTATCATCCGCACAAGTTTGGTTTCATGTCTTCTAAATATGGCATTCAATCTAGCTGTAAGGTGAAAATGATCGATTTGATATATTGGAATTTGAACTCCTAATCTAGTTTTGAAATCGTCTAATAGATCGTTGCCCATAGGTATAGAAAAATCGGCAGTTACTAAAAGAGGTTTAAATAATTCGATATATCTACCATGTCCTATTTGTAATGTAGCGCCATGATCAAAACCAAATGAGGAGTAAGTAATGCTTTTGCGTACATTTTTTTCTGTGGACCAATTAACGCTTTGAGCAGATACGAAATTGGCAACTACTATAATTATGATACTTAATATTGTTTTCATGTTTTTAGAGTATTTGAGTCAAGTAATCTTTAATAGCTGGATAGAAGTTATTCCAACCAAAATGTGGTATTTCATGTCCGCAATTCTTTATTTCTACTAATTCAATATTAGGATATGCGGAAGAAACTACATTGGCATGATCTCTACCATATGCCGCGTTGAATTCGCTATAGGCAAATAGGACTTTTGATGTGTGATCTTTTAGATTTTCAGTAAAGTCCATTTGATCTGGATTATCTATTGCAAGTTTTATAGAAGTAATATTACAGATTCCACCATATCTCCAATATGGAACTCTGCCAATATCTCCGGTGCTAACATCTCCTGCTGTAGATAGAGCTAATTTGTAGTCTAGCGTATTATGATCACTACCAGTTATAAACTGATCTTGATACACATAATCATTAGTCAATTCTGAGAATAACTCTAGTTTCCTTGAATTCTCGAAATATGTTTCTGTTTGAGGCCATGTAAATCCACCAGGCTCTGCTAGTATGACACCAGATATTTCATTAGGATATTGATTGATATATGCGGTAGCAAGCATAGCACCCCAAGAATGCCCTGCCAATACCACAGGTTGCATACTATCTTGTCTATAATGCTGTATCACACCATGTAACTCATCAATATAGACCTGGACTTCGGAATATCCATCTTTGTCTAACCTTTGAGATAAACCAGATCCTCTTTGATCGTAAAAGACTACATACATCTTATCGTTTGCAAGTTCTTTAAAATTGAGCATTCCACGATAATCGGCACCAGGCCCACCATGGATAGCAATGAGGATAGGATCTGAAGGATCACCGTATGTTTCGGAGTGCAATTTGACTCCATTTACCGTTATAGAGGGTATGGAGTTGTCTTCCATTACAGTAAGAGGTACAAGTACGCCATCACTTTCAAAACTTAATTCCTTACAAGAATTTAATACTAATAATGTGAAAGCCAAGAGGCTTAGAATTTTGAATTTCATTTGAATCTACTTTTTTTGAATAATGCTTCAAACGTAGATATATTGGAAATGTATAAGGTGCCAAGTTGTAATTTGACACTAATTTCTGGCTATTTATTGCTTATTTAGACTTACTAGCTCTTTGGAATACTGGGTTGGTGTTTTTCCAGATATTTTTTTAAAGTAGCGATTAAACGATGATTTGGAATTAAAGCCGCAGTCATAGGCTAAGGACATCAAGGTAAATTGCTTATTGTCAGGTATAGCTATAAGTCGCTTAAATTCCTCAACTCGATACCAATTGACATAGTCGTAAAAAGCTTTTGTTTCTCTTTTATTGATAATCTGAGATAAGTAGTTTGGGTGGATTTCTAAATTTGAAGCTAAATCACTTAAGGATAACTCCGCATTTTTGTAGATTTTCTGATCGACCATCAATGCGGTAAGTTTTTTATGGTATTTTTCTTCAGCCTCTTCTGATAAACTCGAACTACTATATTTCTTTTTTTGTATCTCAACTGGTTTTTCGGAGGATGAATTTAGAGTACTTTCTGATGGATAGCTTATAGCTTTAGTGCTTGCGAAAATATTTTTTTGTTGAAGTCCGAAAAATCCGATTAATATTACGAAGATTGAAACACCTATAAAAATTAGAAAGTCATTTTGAATGAATATGACTAATGACCAAATTGCTCCCAATCCATAAGTAAGAAATTTCAACCACTTTAAATTGATTTCTTCAATATTCGAGAACTGATTTCGTATTCTCTTTTTATGGTCACGAAGTATCAAGGAGGACCATACTACGTATACAATACCTGATATAAAAACAGCGTATAGAATCACCATTAAGAATGTTTCATAGCCTTCTCCATTACGTTTGAATATTTCTATTTTCCGTTCAGAGGGTAATATGAAAAATGGTATTAGGTAAAGAAAAGTCAATATGGAAGGTACCAAGTGTAAAAGTATGGAAAACCTGGAATGGACGATTTGTTGAGTTACTGTAGAAACATAAAAATATAGCAAGACGCCATGAAGTAAGGGTAGTGGAAATTGCAATCCTAAGAGAACAGGATAGTCGTAAATAGACCCATTATGAAGCGAATAAAAGAAAAATAGGTGAATTGCATTGAGTAGCATCCAGCAAAAGAGTATTTTATCTGATTGGGATTTTTTCTCTTTTACAAATAACAAGGCCGAAATCAATAGTGCAATACTTATACCTGCAACGAATATCATGTAATCAATGTAAAATTAGTAGAGGGTTAAAATAATTTATAATACTAAGAAAGAAATAAATTATCTAAGTTATTATTAGATGTAATATTACTTTTTGTACTGGCTCAGGGAAAAGTGAAACCTGGATTTCAACAGGTTGTCTATTTTTTAAACATAGGTAAAGGATTAAAAGGCGATTTAATAAAATTTTTAAATGTTTGGAGGATTAAGAATTTATGTAGTCCTAAGTAAGGGAAACTTTTTACGATCAACAGATATTTTTCTGAATTGAAACCAAACGATTTTCTACCTTTGGTGACATCGATCCAATCGGCTTTTCTGAATGTTTCGACTGTGTTTTCATATTCTCCTCGATACTTACTTCTTTTATGGTGCATATCAATCATTAGCTTGATTTCATTTAGCCATTCGATTTTTCCTATACGGACTAAATAGATTTCCGCTAAGGCAATGGAAGGCTCCAAATAATCAAATGTTTTGTCAGTCCAGATTCCCAGATCATGGAAAATAGCTGCGATGGCATATTTCAATTGATTTTCGGAACTACTATCTATTAGGGTACAAATATTGAAAATTCGATACACATGATTTCGATAGATCTCAAACTCTTTGCCTAATACATATTCATATTGACTAAGGGTATCTTCTATGATTATATTGTTCTCTTGCATCTATCAAAGATCGATGGATATTAATTTATTTTCATTGATCCAAATCAATAAATACGTTTTCTCATACGACTTAGAGATTCTGGAGTCATATTGAGATAGGATGCAATATGATATTGAGGTATATGATTAAGCCAATCTGGTTTGTTCGCTTGGATCTCTAGATAGATTTCTTCTTTAGATTTAGTGATATTGCTATGTTCGATCGATTCCTTGTGATCTAGTAGTTTTTGAAAGGAATGTTGTATGATCGAATGAGCACATTCATGTTTAAGTAATAATTCTTCAAATAAGCTTTTGTGGATACAGAGTAGTTCCACTTCTGTTAGACATTGCTGCCATTTTTGTGTCGTTCGACTGGATACAAATGAACTTAGATCAGTAGCAAACTGCCCATTGCCATAAAAGTTGATATTTACTTCTTTGCTATCAGATGCATAGTATTCTCTAATATATCCAGATTGAACATATTTTAGTTTACGATCTATGCTATTGGGCCGTAGTATAGTTGTGCCTTTGACATATGATTCTAATTTGAAGGAGTCAAGGAATTCATCAATGCCATCTTTATTAAAGGGAAAGTTACGCCTTAAAAAAATTGAGAGACCTTCTTTCATTAAATATCAGTTTGAAGTTCCCTTAAATATAACTGGAATATTCTTAGTGTGACTTGATGCATGTACTTAATATAGGCAAACAGATGTTCAGCATTGCTCAATACATACTAATCCCTATAAGTAAACCATAAGAAAATCCTGAAGTTTGTCCTTCTTGTATTGTTACTTTGCGATACATGGCCTTGAGTTTGAGATCCACGATAAAGTGATTTTCAGATTGATATATTTCGTAACCTAATGCTGTTATGAGTCCTAATCCTGAATAGTATTTGGTTTCTAATTCGTCTTCATCCGGATTCTTAATATCCCAAAATACTGGATTGTCTCCTCCAATTCCAATCCCTCCTTGTATCCATAATTTGTGTGGTAACCAATATTGTACAGTTGGTGCAAGTACGCCAAATTCTCGTTTTCTATCTCGACCAAATCCTGAATAGTCATATATTGAAACATTGGAAGTAAGTAAAAGCGCAAGGTTAGATTTTATCATGTATCCTATCTTAAAATCTAATGCAAGGTCGCTAAATTGATCCGATTGATTTGGATAATTGATTATAGAATTAGCAATACCGGCAGAAGCGCCAAATACAAACCCTCTTCTTTGAACGTTTGAATTTTCTTGTGCTTGAATGAATTGGAAAGAGAAAAGTATACAAAAGGAAATAATGTAAGATTTAAGTTTCATATGTCTTTTTTTTTAGAATAATTGGAGCTGCAAAAATCCAATTGTCTATTTAAAAAAAAGTTACCATATGGTAATAAAGCACATTATTTGATAGATCGCCTAATTCTACTCAAACTCTGTGCTGAAATTCCAAGATAGGAAGCAATGTCTTTTTGACTTATTCTTTGAATCAGTTCTGGTTTTTCCTGGAGTAACTTAATATACCGTTCTTCGGCGGTCTGTGTCATCATTTCAATTTGCTTTTTTTCTTTCTCCACAAGTGATTTTTGATCACCAACGGCAAAGAGAATTGCACCCATTGGCGTCTTTCTCAATGTATCAATATTGGACTTACTAATTCTTAGTACAGAAGATTTTTCGAGAGCAATAATTTCAATAGGAGAGGACTTTCCTGAGAAAAGAGATAATTCGTCACCAAAAAAATTACTATCTATTAATAGTTCAAGACAGATGTAGTTATCATTACTTCGAGCGAATTGACCTATAGCACCATCCAATAAAAAGTATCCATAACGTTCCTTTTTGTTGGCAGCTTTGATAATATCTTTTTTATCAAAGTCTACTTGCTCGCATAAACTAACGAAGTATTGCCATGCCTCTAAGGGAGCTTCGTAGTATTGATCAAAAGCTTGTTTTAGTTGATTTGCGATCATTCTCTTTTTATTTCATTGTCTGTTTTTAGTACTAATTCATTAATCAAACCAACATCATAGGCATCTGGATGAGCCTGTCCGAACTTGCCTTGATCATTATCAAAATATTTTCCATCAATGTCTTCGTTTGATTTACTTATTGCTAAGTCATATATGATATCCGCTCCTTTATCAGCAGAAGACCAAAATTTCCCATATGCTTCTTTCACCATATTGGTATTTAGAAGTGAGCCAGGATTGAGTGCTACTACGGCAATATCTGATTCCTTATTCGCTAAATAGAAACTCCACAGTAATATCGCTAACTTACTTTGTGCATATGCCTCTTGATCAGATACTTTAACCTTCCCACTAATAAAATCTAAAGATACATTACTTTGAGCAGCTGAACTCAAATTAATAATTTTTGAATTAGGGCTGGCTCTTAAAAGATCAATTATTAAATTAGTCAAAAGGTACGGTGCCAAATAATTAACTACTATGCGAATATCAACACCTCGCTTTGTAATCGTCTGAGGTGATTTGAAAACACCTGCATTGTTAATAAGTACATCTAGATGTGAAATTTTTTCTTTGATCCGAG
>CALBEE010000259.1 GCA_937927575.1 uncultured Saprospiraceae bacterium
TCTGTATATTTATGGGATAAATCCAGAAACGTTAGATTGGCACTAGATATGCATCGAAAAATTATTACTTACAGTGATGGCAGAACACCCAAACGAGATCAATATACTATAGCGTATGGATTTTAGTTGAATGATAGTCTAATACGAAAAAGCCTCATCATTTTTGATGAGGCTTCTCGTAGTTTTCGACACTAAGTCGAATTATTTTGATAGTAATAGTCCGAAATTATTCTTTGATCAATCGGATGGACTCACTTAGATTTTGTCCTTTGACATTGCAAATGTAGATGCCAGAAGCTTGATTTAATTCTATACTAAATTTGTTATTTCCTACTTGTGTTTGTCTGTTTTGAATAGAAATTAACTTACCTGTAATATCAATTATTTCAATAGAAATCGTTTCGATTGTATTTGCGTCAAATGATATTTCAAACCTTTCGGAAAATGGGTTTGGATAAACTGAGATTGACTTAACTGTGCCTTCAAATGCTCTTGTCAAAATTTCTACTTCCTCATTGTTTAGATTTCCATTAGCAGCATTTCCTAAAGTCTGTACATTAGTGTTAGCATCTGTCATTATAATTATATCATCCGTTAAATCTCCTAAACGTACAGCTATGAAATTTTTATCATTGATGTTGGTATCATTAACGGTAAAGTAAATAGCTTCTGGACAATCTCCACTGATGATGTCACTTGGATTTTCGTAGGAGTGTGACGCATCTATCATAATCCATTCTTTTCCTGCACTGAATGAATCTGAAATACCGTTAACATACTGCAGTAATTCGCTTAAATCTTTGTAACCGATTTCGCCATCTTGATCTAAGTCTGCAGCTAAAAACTGATGCGCTGTAGTAAATAATTCTTTACCTTGAATATGGTATAGTAAGGCCTTTACATCAGCATAGTTGACTGAATTATCATTTTCTAAATATTCAGCAGTTACCATATACTCTACATCACTTCTTACTGATTGGTCAAGTACATAATTGCCTTGATCGTTGGTAAGAACAGAGACTTCGCCGAAATGTGTCGTCGTATGATTTCCAAAAGTGCTTACTTCCTCATATCTAGATATTTCTTGCCAATAGCCATGTTCATCTAAATAAGTTTCTGTTACGAGTTCTTCTACGGTATTCCAACCAACCCATTCATCCGTAAGGGGCATAGTGGAGATCAAAGAGACATTAGCCTCGGCCACTCTTTCTTGGTTACTCATCATGATCATTCCAGAAACATTGTACTGGTCCGGATCTGATGGAGCTTCACAGTTTGGGATATTAGCAGAGTTGTTTTGTACCACTACATTTACTTGACAATAACTTTGATTTCCTTTAGTGTCTGTGACGTACATTTCAAGATAATTATCTCCTACATTATCACAATTAAAGGCCCTAAATTTATCAGTTACATCTGTAGAGAATGAAAACTGAACAGGCCCATGTCCACAAGGTGAACTACTTCCAAAGTCTAAATCTTTTGCCCAAATTTCAACCATTCCGTCTTCAGGTATGCCGTCATTATCGTTATCTATCGGCATGAGTGCGGTAGTGATTTCGGCAAGACAATATGGAATCGGTCCTGCAGCATCTTTTACGATGATATCAACTGTATGGTACACTTTTCCTGTACAGCCGTATCTTACTGTAAAGGTTACGGAAGTGGTGCCCAGTGGATATTCACCAGATATATCAGCTCCATTATTATCTGCATATGGAGAATTATTGGAAATCCAAAAATCTCCGCCACATGTAGAAGGCGGCACATATAATGGCGGAATCTCTAAGAATCTACCGCTACAGTTGAATGAATTAAACTCTATCTCTTCTGCAAACTCTACTTCAGGGAGATCAGATTTGGATATTTTTATAGTTTGGACGAAGGTATATAGACCAGAAGTATTAGGATGAGATCCGCTGCTACCACTATTATACGTACACCAATCGATCACTTTATATGTACGTAGTATCTTCGTGCATTGTGATGACATATTAAATATCTGGTCAGAATGTGATACTCCAATCAAACTACATTCAGCATAGTCATAGGTTGGATATCTATATCCTTCTGGTAAGTCTTCTGGCTGATAAGCTGGATTGCAGCCAGTCAACTCGATATGCGGTTCTGGCCATTGTATGCTATATTGATTGAATCCTCCTGATGCATTGACCGTAATGGTTTGAGAGCAAGAGTGTAAATTCCAATTGTAATCTTCCACAGACCAGGTTCGCACTATTGTTCCTACATTACAACTACTAAGATTGTATTGTACAGTTGGCGATCCAGCATCATGTGTACCATTGTAATCTTGGTAATGTGCATTGCCATAAATAGTAAGATCCCAGAGTTCTTCTTCACAGTTTACAGTTACATCTGCTGGACAGTAGATACCGAATAGGTCATCGGATGCCATTACTGAAGTGCTAAATGCCAAAGAAATGAGCAGCATGCATAGCAATGCCCATCCCTTCAGGAGGGTAGAGGTTGTTTTCATATTATTTGAGCCTTTAAATGGATAAAAATTTGCCAACTTCTATTGTCAGCGCATTACATATTAAAACAAATGTACATATGTTATTGCAATAATATCAATGTTTTATGTTAAATAATAATAAAATAGGGGTATTCCCTAAGTGCTTTTGCGCAGCAAAAGCACGAACTGCGTTATCAGACAGTATTTTGTAAAAACACCTTGATAGCGTCTCTACATACCCGAAAAGAGAATTTATTTGGATCTACATCGATAGTATATCAATACAAAGCCGCTCGATCAGACTCATAAGAGAGAAGTGACTCAGATGCTCCTGCTATGGCACTCATAGTTCTGTGCTTAACCTTGCATATTTTCGTTTTTTCAACATTTCTAATAACTTCATAGAAACAAATCAAACGAATTATGAGTCCAAAAATAAAACTAGTACTTGCTGTGATTGCCGGTTTGGTGATTGGCGGCTTGGTTAATTTCGGAATAGTCATGTTGGGTCCACAAATTATGGAGTATCCTGAGGGATTAGATTTTACGGACGAAGAAAGTTTTAAATCCAAAGCACATCTGCTTACAAACATTCACTTCTTATGGGCTTTTTTGGCACATGCTGCAGGCTCATTTGTCGGTGGAATAGTAGCATCTAAGATTGCTCCACAAAGTAAGACCAAGTATGCTCTATTTGTAGGTGTATTTTTCTTAATCGGAGGTATCAAAATGGTCATGGACATTCCTTCGCCAGGATGGTTTGTAGCATTGGATTTACTTATAGCTTATATTCCAATGGCTTGGCTAGGTAGTAAGTTAGGAAGTAATTAGTTTTTGCACCTATTGAGAAAATAAAAAGAGCGTTTAGAATCTAATTTCTAAACGCTCTTTTTATTAACTCTAAATTTCTTAAGTCATCTTACAATCGGTAAGTGACGCCTCCTCTAATATATGTAATGTTGAGTTGTGATCCTTCTGCATATAGTTTATTCCAACTTAGCGTTTGGCTGAGATCGACACTGAGATAAAATTTCTTAGATAGCTTATAGTTGATTCCTAAACCTAATGCGCCTGACATCAAATTTTTATGGATGCTATTATTGCTATTGTCATAACTAATAATATCGCCTTCGGCATCAAGAGCTTTGCCTTTAATATCAATAATCCTAGAATATTGTAAGCCTACTTTGGGTGCCAATGACCATTTTTCTCCTAAATCGATACTTTTAAATATTGAAGCATCCAATGAAAGAGTATTAATCGTATTATAACTTAATTCTCGTCTATCTCGGATCCCAATAATATTGGTATCTGCATGATTATGACTTACACTACCAGTAATACTATTGGTCAAACTCTGAACTAAAACATTTCGTACTATCGAAATGCTATCGATTAGGTCAAGATCAAATTTTTCTACTAAAAGAGAATGTCCAATGCCAAAAGTGAAACCCCATCCGTTTTCTTTTTGCGCAGCTAAGGCTAACCTAATATTATATCCTGGTAGCGAAGAATGAAATTGAGTATCTCCTTTATCGATTTCATATCCAGAATTAAGTGTAGTCCCTCCAAGTAATGATAAGCTGTATTTGGTGTTTTGCTGTATTGTTTGATCAAAGGTGCTGCTAACAGTATGCAATATTTTTGGATTTTCTATGAGTTCTCTTTGATATAGAAAAATATTGGCTGCTATACTATTAATTTGTGAAATAGATAAATGCTCTGCTGGTGATTGCAGTCTTACTTTTTCTGATTTTACTTCCTTATTATAGTTGATGACATTTGCATTTATTGGCGTTTGAATATTGAGTTCATCCTGATCAATATTCGAATAATCCTTTGATGTTTTTTGAGAAGGTGTGAGAGTCTTAGTCTGATTATTAGTAGTTTGATTTTTTATTAATGAATTAGTATTTGTAGAATGACTTTCTACAGCAATACTGTTTTGGTTTTCTTCATTAGGATTGGAAAGTGACAATTTTTTTGACTCCTTGGTTGCAATACTATTACTTCTGACTTGTGCGGTTTCGGTATTTTGGTTTATGCTATTTTTATTATTTTGAACAAGTATGTTTTTAGTAGTTTTATTTTCGTCAGTTAAGAATGACAATATACTAGCTAATAGGATTATCAGAAATAAACCGCCTGAAAGCCACAACCATAAACCTCTACACTTGGACTTTTTATCTTGCATTTGTGCATAGATACCTTCTTCCATGTTTTCCCAAGCTAAATCACTTGGTACTTCTTGGTCCGGGTGATTATATAAATCATTAATTTTTTTGTCAAAATAGTCCATATGCTTGATATTTATGGTCCTTTGTAATTTGATTCTTAAGCCATTTTTTAGCCCTATTAAGTTGAGATCTCGAAGTTTCTTTGCTTATTTGTAAAGTGTCACTTATCTCACTATGATTGTATCCGTCTATCACGTTTAGCATAAATACGATTTTATACCCAGTTGGCATATTTGCTAGCATCTTATCGATGTCTTCTCTACTTAGTTGATCTAAAATTTTACTTTCATCTATGGACTGTGCCGGAGCTTCATCGATTGGATTTAAAAGAGATAGCTTTTTATTTTTTCTTAAGTGAAGAAGACATTGGTTTACAGTTATCTTTCTAATCCAAGTGTTCCAACTTCCTTTTTCACTATCAAAAGAATCTATTTTTGTAAAGACATTCGCAAATATTTCTTGAATTACATCTTTAATATCTTCTTGATTGTAGATATATCTTTTCGTTATACTATAGACATAAGGTATGCATGCATTATATGTTTGTGCATGGGCATTCCGGTTTCCTTTTTTACAAAGCGATATGAGTGATGGATCTATCAAAAAAATATCTGTCTTATAATCTTTATTTTATCGAAAAGAAAAGAATAAGCTCTACTGAAAAAATGTAGAGCCTATTCTTTACGAAAAATTTATTGTTTATTGACAATCTTCTAAAAGAGCTGTATAATCTTCAGCTGATTCTAAAGTCACCTCTTCACCATCTTGATTCGTTACATTCACTGGGAATACGATATCAACTGGTACTTCACCTGAGTTTAGAGCTTCGTTAAAATCATCTATAGAGTCATACGTTGATTCGCCATCTTGTGTCGTTACCGTTACTGGGAAAACGACGCTGTAGCAATCACCTTCAAAATCATCTGAAGCTAGGAAGAATAAGAACGCACTTCCATCGCCAAATGGGGGATCTACATCACCACCGTCGTTGTCACCCTCCCAACAAGCATCTATAGCTTCTGTAAACTCTTCATCACTATTCACGGTTACTTCTTCTGACGTTTCTACATTAGTTAGATTAACCGGATATACAAAGTTTACAATCTCACCATTTAGCATAGCTGTTGACAATTCTTCGTAATCATTAATTACAAGCTCTTCTCCATCTACGGTTGCAAATGTCACTGGGAAATTTATGTCATAACATGCTATACCACCAATGTCAAGAGGACAATCATATTCTCCATCATCACCTTCTTCACCATCCCAAGGTTGATCTTGGCATTCTAATAGAATATCGAATAGTTCTTCTACAGTTGTCGCAGTCACCACACCATCTTCACCTTCAAGACTAAGCGGTAAAACAAATTCTAATGCCTCTTCCGCTGCTAACAATTCGATTAATTCATCTTCGTCATTAGCAGTGTATGTTACACCATCCCAATCTTGAAGAGTTACTGGATAAACTAATTCGTAGCATGAATTAAGATCATTAATTAAGAATGCTGGAAACGAACCATCAAAACCTGTAGTATCTGGCTCTTCCCATCCTTCATCAGGAATACATAATGCAAAGGCTTCACCGAGGGCTTCACCATCTGCTAATTCCGCTGTTTCGCCATCTTCGTAAGTGATAGCTAAAGGATATACAAAGTCTACGTTAATGGCTACATCTTCATCATCGAATGTAAAAGCATTTTCTAGATCTTCGTAAGTATTGATTTCTACTATTGTACCATCTATATCTAGTGAAAATGGTGTGTCGATAGAGAAGCAGCCTAACTCTAATCCACCTTCTAGATCATCTCTATTTTCAATGTTATCTAAAAGAGGATTATATTGATCTTCATCAACTTCATTGGGAATCTCGATGATTTCTTCTTGAGATATAGGATCTTCTGTACATGATGCAAAAGTGATCATGAAGGCTGCAAAAAGCAGTAATATTAGATTTGTATTTTTCATTGATTACAATTTTTAATCTGTTTGATATGCGTCATTCAGATTCGTTAATAAGTAAAGCGTTTCTTTATAATTATTGATGTTTGTGTTAATCACATACATCATTGTTTATTATCGATATTAAACACTAAACTATATGCGGACGACTTTCATAACGTTGCACGTACTAAGGTTTATTATAAATTAAAATTGCAACAATAGCCTAAATCGCCTGTAGTTATGGGCTTTAGACTTATTATTAGTAAGTACATTTGCTTTCTAAATTTAGCATATATGTTTAGTAAAGCGTCTTTTGATGTCTTCCTTGATAAGTTTCCGGCAGTCTTAATGGAAAGAAATGAAGTTACCAATCTCTATATGTGGGATGCACAGCGTCATTTTGGTAATATTTGGGATATCGAGCGTCTAGATTTTGATGTCATGTATGCCGAGAGTATACATAGTAATATATCAAATAGGCTGTGGACAGGAATAGACTACCATCCGAAGGAGTCGATGCTGATCTTCCTCAAATATGAAAAGGAATTTATAAGAAGCATGTTTCGCGACTTGTTTAATGAAGGTAAAGATCTACAAATGCGGATTTCGCGATTTATCTTTCATTGTGACGAATTGCATAAACAGATCAAAAAGAAAGAGCCAAAGCTATTGCATCATTATCATGATGAAGCCATGGTTGTCACCTATTTAGCCTTACATGATCCCCAACGATATACATTTTTGGATATTTCTTCGTTTCGATGGGCTATGGAATCTATGCAGGCTCGAAATATTCCTGAATACATTACTATCGAAAGTTATACTAAATTGATGAGGATCATTCAGAAATTTGTCACTGCCGACCCTTCACTGGCCAATGGCTATCGCAGCTTATTTGTAGATCCTGAGCTCTATGTCGGAGGAAGCATGCTATTGGCTTTGGATTTTATTCAATCTATCAAAGTCTAATTTTCCGTTTTAATAGGGTGTTTTCTTAAAGGAATCAATAAAAAGACTTGGCAACCCTAAAAAAAATAGGGTTGGGTGGATAAAATGTTAGTAATTGTCATTGTGTACCCCTCCAAAAAGTATATTTTTGTGTTTTTAAATGATGAAAATGAGGTACTTGCCTTGTAGATTTAAAATTTGTAATTAATATTCTCGTAATTAAACAAATGTTCTTGATCATCAAAGTCACTTATTTACAACGATTGAGTGTAGTATCAAGAACATTAATGATGATGCAGAATTAAAACTATTAAAAACATGGCTACATTAAGATTTAGAGCATTACAAGACTCAGCTAACAGAGCACCAGTACGCGTAGAAGAAATTTCAGACACAAGATCTGATCT
>CALBEE010000260.1 GCA_937927575.1 uncultured Saprospiraceae bacterium
TGTATATCAAGGAGTATCTGCAGTTTGTGGCTCGGATCCATAAGCTGAAAAATCCTAAAGATCGTATTGCTGAATTAATAGAAACCACTGGCTTACAAAAGGAACAACATAAGTTGATTTCTTCAATTTCTAAAGGTTATAAACAAAGAGTCGGCTTGGCTCAAGCATTGTTGCACGATCCTGATGTGATCATTTTAGATGAGCCGACTTCTGGTCTCGATATGAATCAATTGATCGAAATCAGAGCGCTGATCAAAAAATTGGGTGAGACTAAAACCGTGATTTTCTCCACTCATATCATGCAAGAAGTACAAGCATTATGTGATAGAGTAATCATAATTAATGAAGGTAAATTGGTTGCTGATGATCCGATCGATAGGCTCCAAGATAGACTTAAAGGGGAAGACGTAATATATATTGAATTGGATCAAAAGTATGATGTATCGCCATTGGAAGCTATAGAAGGCATACAATCTATGCAGCAAAAGGATAATAACAAATACACGATACATGCAAGCAATACCAAAGATGTGCGACCTGATATTTTTCGTGTAGCCAAACAACATAATTGGATACTCTTAGAAATGAAGAGAGAACAGAAAAACGTAGAATATATATTCCAGCAATTGACTAAAAAGGAAACTGCCGATGTATAGTATTTATAGAAAAGAAATAAGTAGCTTTCTCAGTTCTTTGATAGCCTATATCGTGATCATCGTATTCTTGATGATGGTGGGATTATTTATGTGGGTTATTCCTGATACGAGCCTCTTGTCTTATAATTATGCAACCTTAGATCAGCTTTTTACGATGGCACCTTTGGTCTTTTTATTTTTAATACCTGCGACCACTATGCGATCATTTGCTGAGGAAAGACAAACAGGTACAATAGAATTTCTATCTACCAAACCCATATCAGACCTAGAAATAGTAGGTGCTAAGTTTCTAGCCAATTTGACTTTGGTGCTATTTGCTTTATTACCTACAGCTATATATTATTATTCGGTTTATAAGCTTGGGTATCCTGAAGGTAACTTGGATAGTGGTGGTATTATGGGATCCTATATTGGATTGTTTTTCTTAGCTGCTGTATTTGTAGCTATTGGCGTATTCGCTTCTAGCGTAACTAATAATCAAATAGTTTCATTTATTCTTGCTGCATTTTTATGTTTCATTTGCTACTTCGCATTTGGTTTCTTGAGCAGTCTGCCAATATTCGTAGGGTCACTAGATTACTTAATTCAGAAAATGGGAATTTCTTACCATTATGCAGCATTGAGTAAAGGCGTAATCGACAGTAGATCCGTGATATATTTTTTGACCGTAATTATATTTTTCATTGTACTTACCATGTACAGTCTTAAACAAAGGAGGGGATGAAAAATATAGAAAACTATTTGAAGGTAGTAATTATAGCTGTGATCCTAATTTTAGTAAATGTGATTGCAAGCTATGTACATGGATTTATAGATCTTACAGAAGAAAAGCGTTTTACTTTGGCCGAATCCACGGCAGATCTTTTATATGGAATTGATGATAGGATCGTTATCAAAATTTTATTGGAAGGGAAGTTTCCGGCAAGTTTTAAGAGATTACAGCAAGCTACTCGTGAAATGGTTGACGAGTTTAGAGATGAAAATTCTGATATTGAATATGTCTTTGAAGACCCAGAAGAAGGGACCGTAGAAGATGCCAACTTGAGAGTTAAGTCATTGGTAGAAAAAGGAATCGTACCTAGAACGATTACTTTCTTTGAAGGTAAAGAAAGAGTGCAAAAAAGAGTGTTTCCTTATGCCATAGTTCAATACGGAGACAGAGATGTAGTAGTAAACCTTTTAGAGTCTGCTAGTGGGCCAGAGGATGAGGAAACTATGCTCAATAAATCTGTTTCGTTATTGGAATATAAGCTAGCTAATGCGATCCAAAAAATAACAGCCAAAAAACAAGGCAATATTGTATTTACTACGGGGCAAGGTGAGATAGAAAAAAAATATAGAGCCAGCCTTAAAAATGAATTGAGCCGATATTATAATGTTGGAGAGATACCGCTGGATAGTATTACGCATATAGGACAGAGTGCAGACCTGGTAATAGTTGCAAGGCCCACTAAAGAGTTTACGCTTCAAGATCAATTTAAATTAGATCAGTATGTGATGAACGGTGGTAAGATCATGTGGCTTATAGATAAAATGGATGCGCACGTAGATAGTATTCAAGCTTACAAATTTTATGTGCCCAAGGTTTATCCTTTGGGACTAGATGATATGTGGTTTAAGTATGGAGCAAGGATCCAATCAAATTTAGTATTGGATCTACAATGCACTGCTATACCTCAAGTGATTGGTATGACTGGAGGTAGACCACAAACTCAATTGTTTCCATGGTTTTATCATCCGCTAGTAGCACCAGCATCGGATCATCCAATCGTTAAAAATTTGGACCGTGTAAATATGTATTGGCCGAGTACAATAGATACTATTCAGACCAAAACTAAAGTAGATAAAACAGTATTATTAGCAAGTTCACAATTTAGCAGATATCAAATCAATCCAATGCGGCTAAATTTTGAAATTTTAAAATCAGAACCCCAGCCTAATCAATTTAATAAAGGAAGACAAGCGGTAGCGCTCATGTTGGAAGGCGAGTTTCCATCGTTTTTCGAAAATAGAGTAGACGCTTCTTTTGAAAAGACCTTGCAACAGATCAATCAGCCGTTTAAGAAAGTAAGTGTACCAACCAAGCAATTGATTGTTTCGGATGTGGACTTCGCAGCGAATTGGTTTAATGAGAGAAGCCAAGAATCTTACCCAATGGGATACAATCCTTTTTTACCGAAAGGACAGAATAACTTTCAAGGAAATCAAGATTTTATGATTAATGCTATAGAGTATATGATCTCTGATAGAGGTGTATTGGAAGCAAGAAATCGTGAAGTTAAATTAAGACTACTAAATGGCCCAAAAGTCCGCGAAGAGAAAACCAAGTGGCAGCTAATTAATATAGGTTTGCCGTTGTTGTTTATAGTTGTATTCGGATTTGTGTACAATTATCTGCGTAGAAGAAGATATACGTAGTTGAAGATCAAAATAAAATATTTTATGAAAAATATATTGGGACTATTAATTGGCCTATTGGTACTGGCTGGAGTGGCCTTTTTTCTAATGAAGTCTAATCCTGAGACTAAAAGTACTTTGAATAGTACTGGTCAAAAGTTTGCAGTAGATCAAGAAGATGTTCATAGAATCGAAATCACAAGGGGCTTTAGTAGTGATCTAGTTTTTACTAGAGAAAAAGATAGTTGGATCATTAATGGAGAATTTTATGCTAACCCATATACGATGTCTAGTCTTTTGAATACAATGCAAAAGATAGATATGATATTTATTCCTTATAAAACATACTATGAAACTATTTTATCAGATATGGATAAGATAGGCATACATGTAGCTGCTTTTGATAAGTCAGGTAATAAGTTGACGGGTTACACTATCGGCTCTAATACACTGAAAAATGATGCCTCCTATTTTATGTTGGATGGTGATGATCAGCCATATGCTGTTAATATCAAAGGTTTTAATGGTACCGTACGTGATCGCTATAACTATGATATAGAAAAATGGAAAGACAAAACAATTTTTAATGAACCCGCGAATAACATAAGTTCGGTAAAGGTGACCTATCCGAAGAAACAAAGTTACTCTTTCGAAATGAAGAAGGACGAAGGTAAATTTACAGTAAAGCCTATAGATCGCTTCACTAAAAAATCTTCAAATCCACTTAACATAGCTAAAGTAGAAGCCTACCTTAATGGTTTTCAAAATGTGGTTGCGGAAGGGTATGATAATAGAAATCTGCAAAAAGATAGTATCATGACTTTGACCTCTTTTGTGGAATTTGATGTCGAAACTGTAAATGGACGTCAGTATAAATATAAAATGATTCCATTTAGAGAAGTATTAGATCCTAATGTCAATATATCTGATATGCAAGACCTCGAGAAAGTAGAGCGATATTTTGTGACTAATGAAATCACAGGTGATTTTCTCGTGCTTCAGCAGCGACTATTTAAGGATCTTTTACGATCTTACGACTACTTCTACTAATTAGGAGTCATTCTGCAATATGAAAATAACTCGATATATCATTTTCATAACGATTGCTGTGTTGGCCATCGTTATTTCTTCTGCACATACTGATAATCCAGTCTGGGGCTTCTATGGGCATAAGAAAATCAATAGAATGGCGGTTTTTGCCCTACCACAAGAAATGATCGGCTTTTATAAAAAGAATATCGAATATGTGACGGAACACGCTGTGGATCCAGATAAACGCAGATATGCTACAAAACATGAGGCAGTGAGACATTATATCGATGTAGATCATTGGGGAGAGATTCCTTTTCCAGAAGTTCCTAGAAAATTTGATGATGCATTAATCAAGTATGGTGAGTTACAGCTTGTAGATCGAACGGCTCTGGATACCAGTATATTGACTTTTGTCACTGTAGAAAATGAAGACGATGAATATGATCCTATCATCAAAATCATGGATGGGGATCAATTATGGCTTGAAGTCAATACTAAAAAGTACAAAGGATTTTTTGCTGAGCATATTTTCAATCAGTATTACGAAGATGAGATGATTGTCGAAGGCCATGTTTTTGATGAGTTTTTCGAAGCGGATAAGTTTAATAAACGCAATACTAGAGTTCTAAAGTTTGTCGATAAGTTTAGTTATCAAGGGATACTTCCTTATCATTTAGAGTCAATGTTTTTTCAATTGCGTAAAGCATTTAAAGATGGTGATGCGCAAAAGGTCTTAAGATTATCGGCGGATTATGGTCATTATATTGCAGATGCTCATGTACCTCTACATACTACGGTAAATTATAATGGTCAACTTACAGATCAAGTAGGTATCCATGCTTTTTGGGAAAGTAGATTACCCGAACTTTTTGCAGAAGAAAATTACGATTTCTTTGTAGGACCTGCCGATTTTATAGAAAAGCCCAGAGATTACTTTTGGAATGTAATCATTGATAGTCATAGTCTTTTAGATAGCGTATTGACCATAGAAAAGCGTTTAAGTATTCAGTACCCGCAGGATCAACAATATTGCTACGATGAAAGACTAGGAAGAACAGTTAGAATCGAGTGCGAGGAATATGCCACAGCTTATCATGATGCAATGGGTGAGATGGTAGAGACGAGAATGCAAGATGCTATCAGAGCGATATCCTCAGTGTGGTATTCCGCATGGGTGAGTGCTGGTCAACCAGAAATAAATACTTGGGCGGATGAAGATTATGCTCCTGTTGAAGAGGTGAGAAGAAATAGTAATCTTGGTGGTGGAAGTCATGAAGAACGACTTCCAAGTGGTGGCTAGGCCGCTTATGAAGAATATTTCATTCTAGACATTTAATTAACTTTAGCCTCGTTTTCAAACAATCAACCAAATGATTTCAACTATTTTAAAAGGTGCGGCAATGGGTGTTGCTGAAGTAATTCCAGGCGTTTCTGGTGGTACGATAGCTTTTATTACTGGCATATATGAGCGTCTATTACTTTGTATTAAAGCTGTTAATCCTTCATTGATCAAGACTTTTAAAAACGAAGGAATTAAAGGAGTATGGAATGCTGTGGATGGCACTTTTTTAGCGTTTCTTATTGGTGGAATGTTCATGGGAATAGTGACGGGCATATTTGGTGTTACTTATCTTTTAGAACAATATCCAACCCCTGTTTGGGGATTCTTTTTTGGTTTGATTATAGCTTCGAGCATCTACATCGCCAAACAGATTCCTCAGTGGAATATTGCTAAATGGTTGGGACTTATTATTGGTTTTGTAATTGCATTTGGTATAACTGTCATCGCGCCGTCGGAAGGAAGTGATAATCTTTTAATGATCTTCATTGCTGGCACCATAGCAATATCTGCATTAATACTGCCAGGTATTTCTGGAAGTTTTATGCTTTTACTGATGGGTATGTACACTATTATAGTTTCTGCAGCTAAATCTTTATTGGAAAATCATGATATGGCCAGTCTTACGGTTTTAGTAGTATTCGCATTAGGATGTTTAGTGGGTTTAACTGGATTTAGTAGAGTGTTGACTTGGTTGCTGCAAAAGTATAAATACATCACGTTTGCAGTACTTACCGGATTTATGCTTGGATCTTTGAACAAAATTTGGCCATGGAGAAATATTACTGAAGTAATGGACAAAGAAAGTGGGGTATTGACTAAATTATTTGAATCAAAAGATGCATTGACTTTACCTGTGGACAGTTTTAAGATTATCTCTGAGGCTAATGTCTTACCAATGGCTTACGAGATGGGGCAACCTCTTACACTCATCACCATTGTGTCTGCAATAATTGGATTTGTTTCAGTGTTTTTATTAGAAAGATCCAACCAATCAACTCATTAGTATGGAAAAAATAAAACGATTATTGAATTTTTTATGGACATTATTTTTCGCCAAGGATAAAGACAAATGACCTTTAATTCACTGATTTACTAAGATATAAAAAACAGTCTAATGTACATCTTTGATTTGTATGGTTTTACTGTTAAATTGGAATGAATCACCTTTACTTTTTCCAGCTAATTGGGATCCTATGGGGGATTGAATTGATATGCCATAGTATATTTCATTATCAATAAGCATCTTACCCGAACTAATAGACAAATAGAAATTGCCAGTATTGCAAATGGCAAGACTTCCTAGGCCAATCGATTCATTTTTACTTTCTATGTTTATTTTATCTAAGGTATGTCTTACATCTAGTGCCGCATATAACTGAACGGTGATTTTTTGTTCTTCTAATTGCATCATTGTACGACCTGTTTCGTGTTTATCGCCAGCACTACTTTTAGTCTCATTACTTCTTGACTCGGCAATATCATTTAATTTCTTTTGAATACTTTGGATTCTTTCGTCGATATACTGCGTACATTTACGTAATAATATTTGCTTTATATCTTGATCATTTTTCATCCATTAAATATACATCAACCTATATGAACTACTTAGCACATATGTACCTTTCCTGTAGTGATGAAGATCTAATTATAGGTAATATGCTTGTAGATATGATGAATATCAAAAGATTGAGAGAGCTACCTAAGCAATATCACAAAGGATTTGACTTGCATAGGTTAATCGACCAATTTACTGACGAGCATCCTTTAGTAAAGGAGGCTACTCTTAAGTTGAGAGATAATCATAGAAAATATGCGCCAGTAGTCATTGATATCTTTTATGATTATGTATTGTCTAATGAATGGAGTAGGTATTCTGGTGAGGAGATACAGGAATTCTGCAATGGGATATATGAAGTATTAGAAAAGCATTTAAAAAACCTTCCAGAAGATATAGTTATTAGGTTGGACAGGATGATTAAAAGCAATTTTCTCATGACTTGTAGTTCACCAGACGCAATTAGAAATGTATTCAATATCATAGACGGAAGGGCTAGATTTACCAATAGTTTTTCTTTGGCCACTGATGACCTATTGGGCGATTATGAATACTATAGAAATAATTTTTATAAGTTTTTTCCAGACATGATTGAGAGAGCTGGATCATTTTGCGAAATTTGTTAATTGATGTCTTCTTGTAAAGTTTCTATATCTGGTTGCAGATCCTTAAAATAATCGGTAGTATTTTCTTCTACTAGTCGTTTCAGATTTCCAAGATTTTCTATTTCTTGAGCTTCCATAGAAGAAGGCATAAAAGAAATCATTGACTTAGCAATCATACCATTACCAACAGTCTTGGAGTTGGTTTTTATAATCGTATATGCTCCTTTATCTTCTAAGCGCATGTCATAATCCATATCCATGAAGTCCATTGTAAAATTCATAGCCATCCTTTTATTAGGTTCTAAAGCTGTAATCGTTTCTTGCATCGACATCTCCGTACCATTTTCTTCAATGTAAATTTTGGTTACTGCTCCCAATGTATTTGGTGTTCCGCTAATTAGTTCAGAGCTTTTATAACCTTTTATCCAATCTGATACTTTGGATTCATCAGACATTACTGCCCAAACCTCAATTGCAGGTTTGTTGATTTGGACTTCGCAATTATATTCAATGGAAGGTGTAATGAATCCCATCGCTAGAAAAAGAATTATTAGGGCTAAAACTATGGCTAGTGAGTACTTAATAATTTTCATGACAGTAATATTTTAAGTTGATATTTCTTTTGAAAGATAGCAATTCTATTGAATAGATCATATTACTGAATAGAATTAACAAACATATGATCAAAAAATCCTATAAAATTTGTACATGTTATCCCCTGTAATAACTTCATTTTAAATTCAATTTGACCAGCATTTAGTTCTATATTTAAGCAGATTACTTTTAAGTATTTTACCTTCATTCATATATTGACTTGTGATAATTATTGGACAATTTGTAGATCTTAATACTCGTAGTGTTTATCCTGCACGTTTGGAGATTAGAGAAGGAAGAATTACTTCAATTACCTCTATTGATAGTGCACCAGATAACTATATTCTTCCTGGTTTTGTGGATGCACATATTCATATAGAAAGTTCAATGCTCATACCTTCGCAGTTTGCTAAAATAGCTGTCGGACATGGCACCGTAGCTACTGTATCTGATCCTCATGAGATTGCTAATGTTTTGGGCATGAAGGGAGTAGATTTTATGATTGATGACGCAGCTAAAGTACCTCTTAAATTTTTCTTTGGTGCTCCTTCTTGTGTGCCTCCTACACAATTTGAAACGTCAGGAGCTGAGATTAATTCCGATGACATCAAATCTTTATTAGCTCGGACAGAAATAAAATATTTAGCCGAGATGATGAATTACCCTGGAGTGCTACATAAAGACCCGGAAGTATTATCGAAAATCCAACATGCTAAAGATGCGGGTAAGCCAATCGATGGTCATGCGCCTGGATTGATAGGTGAAGATGCTATCAATTATATTAATGCAGGTATAGCTACCGACCACGAATGTTATTCTTATGATGAAGCTAAACATAAGATTGACAATGGAATGAAGGTATTAATAAGAGAGGGTAGCGCAGCAAAGAATTATGAAGCTTTAGCACCCCTCTTTAATTATAGGCCAGATCAATTAATGTTTTGTTCTGATGATAAACATCCAGATGATTTGATGTTAGGTCATATCAATAAATTGGTGAGTAGGGCCGTAAAAGAGGGTTATGATCTTTTTGATGTTTTAATCGCAGCATGTAAGAATCCTGTAGAGCATTATGGTCTAGAAGTTGGCCAATTAAGAATTGGTGATCCCGCAGATTTTATATTAGTAAATAGCCTCCAAGAATTTGATGTCGTATCCACTTACATTAATGGTAAAGAAGTATCAAATCAATTCGATTGCTTATTCCAAATTTCCAAAGCTAAACCTATCAATCAGTTTAATTGTGCTGCTAAAAAGTCGGAGCATTTTGAGATGCATACTTCTTTGGACAATTGCAAGGTTATACAGGCTTTAGATGGTGAGATAATTACTAAGCAGAAGACAGTAAAAGTGAAAAAAGTAAATGATAAAGTAGTAGCCGATGTAGATCAAGATGTTATAACAATATCTGTAATTAATAGATATCAGGATGCACCTCCAGCTACCGCATTGATTCATGGATTTGGGTTGACTAAAGGAGCAATCGCTAGCTGTGTCGGTCACGATACTCATAATATTATAGCAGTCGGCTGTGACGAATCCAGTATAGCTAAAGCGGTGAATTTGATCATTGAAAACAAAGGCGGAATTTCGGCTGTAGATGCTACAAAAGAGATGGTTCTGCCATTGCCATTTGGCGGTATTATGAGTGGAGAAGATGGCAGATTAGTAGGAGAGAAATATGCAGAATTAGATCGATTTTCGAAGGAAGTATTAGGTAGTAAACTAGGAGCTCCATATATGACATTGTCTTTTATGGCTTTATTAGTGATTCCAGATCTCAAGCTCAGTGATAAAGGTCTATTTAGTGGAAAGGATTTCGATTTTGTAGATACTTTTTTCTAAATGTATTATTCACTTTAATCATTTCACATAGAAAAAGAATAATAAAAATAGGCCTACTTATTATTTTAAGCAGGCCTATTTTATTGTTTAATACAAAATCTTAATCTTACCTATTACTTTTTAAAAGTGATAGGTAATTCAGCTCTAGTTTTATCCCAACCAATTACCATATGTGCTTTGTCAGCAGTTTTCTCTTCAAATATGATACTTAGATTTTCTAGCACTTCATCCTCTGTATAAGTTTTGATGTTAGTACGTCCTACATCTTTACTTTCATCTCTATTAGCATTACCCCAAGCAGGCAAATCCGTTGAGAATATCATATCCCAACTTCCTTCCATTAGTTCTGCATATACAGCATATCTTCCTCTCTTTAATTCTAAGTCTCCAACCATTGCATCTTGCATCAGTACCAATTCAGTAGATTGATTAGCGCCTACTCTCCAGATATCTCCTACCTTTAGTAACTCACCGAATACAACTCTATCTTTTTTGTAAGGTCTACTGTAGATTACTTTGGCCATCGGTTTTAGATCTTTATCAGCTCCTTCACCATAGTTTGTGTAAGCAGCTTTAGCTGGATAAGTAACCATATCCATTGGACTCTTATCAGCACCTTCAAACATTACTGGATTAAATGCGATTGGAAGCTCAACTCTTGTGCGATCCCATTGTATAGTTAGATGTGCCTTTAGATCATCTATTTTTCTAAATGACATAGATAGCATTTCTACAGGTTGGTCTGATCTAGATGAAGGTACAGTCATACTCGCAACAGTTTTAGATGCATCTCTATTAGCGGCTCCCCATATACCAGTTTGACTAGAGAATGTTATTGTCCAATCATTTTCGTTAGGTGTGGCGAACATAGTATAAGTACCTCTATTTACAGTTGTACCTCCAATATCAACGGCCTGATAGAATGTAATTTCGTTAGCTTCGTTAGCGCCTAATCTCCATTCTTTACCATAAGGTATCAAAGCTCCAAATATGTCTCTTTCTTTTTTCAAAGGTCGAGAATAGAGTAATTTAACTTTCGGAGCGATAGTACGATCATCTCCTTTTAAGTAATTTCTCCAGGCAGCACTTGCAGGATAGTATTCAGCATCCATATTACTTGGATCTACTTTAGGCCACTTAGATTTATCTTGGGCAGATAAGCTGATTGCAAATACAGCTACTAATAATAATGATAAAATGTTTTTCATGTATTTCGTAGAGTTTAATTTATATAAAGTCCACAAGATAAGTGATTGTACTAGATTTATAATAAGTGAATGATACTGTTTATATTTATCATAGCTTAGCGTCCTACAAAAGATATTATATCATGATTAGAATTTATGTTACGATCTCCTTTTCAATGATTTTTTATTTTGTATGTGCTGCAACTGATGTTGCAACAATTAATGGTATTCAGTTTATTGTTGATGAAGACTGTTTATATGAGGGTTATGAATTGGAGGTTGAAAATGATTATGTTACCTATCAATGGGAAAGTCTTGATTTTCCAAATGAAAATTTAGGGGAAGAAAGTACATTACAAATTAACTTTTCATCAACCTATTGTTTGACTGTTACCGATGATCAAGGTGTTAGTTGTAACGCATGCATTGATATTGAATTACTTGATATTCCTTATCCTGAAGTCTCTGATGCCATTGTATGTTCAGAAGATACTGGATTCGGTCCGACCGTGTTAGATTTTTCAGCTCAGATTATTGAAGGGTCATTTGGCGGTTTTTGGTCTGATGATGATTTTAGTGGCGTTGATCTCAGTGATATTACAAATGTAGATTTTTTAGGAGTGGCCTATGGAACATATCAATTCACTTACACAATTTCAGTTGGAAGTTGTGGTTTGGTGGCATCAAATGTTATGTATGTTGATGTTGTTGAATGTCTTTGTCCTGAGCTTAATTTAAATCCTCTAGGTGCATATTGCAATGATGTAATTTTAAACTTGGATGACTTTCTACAAAATTCAATAGGAGAATGGTCATCCAACGAATTAAGTATTTCCAACAATATTCTTGATTTGACTGGCTCTGCTCCAGGTAATTATATTCTAAATTTCGATTGGACGGAGATTGCACCTGATTGTCCTAGTATGTTTTCTACAACCATAGAAGTAATTGGCTGTTTTGATGCCCAGTCTGTTCTTTTTGTAGAATCTAATAATGATAAAGTAATTTTCTCATGGACCGATGAACTACAAGCCTTAGATTTATCTATAGATGTACTTCAGGGCCCAGAAGGTGTTAGAGATGCTAGTACTTACACAATTAGCGGATTACTGCCTGGAGAAGAAGTCGGTATTGAAATATTTGTCAATACTGAAGGATATCTCTATGACAACGATCTGATAATTTATGGGCAATCGCTTACTACTTCAATTCAGGAGAGTGAACTTCTAAGTGATATTATATTATGCCCCAATCCAGTTCAAGATCATCTATACATTGATTGTTCGCCTTTAGAGTATAACATAATAGCTACCATCTCATTAAGTAATGGGTATCGAGTGTTTGAAGTCAAAGATTTAGACCATAATTCAATCGATATCTCGGATTTACCATCTGGCATGTATTATTTAACATTAGAAGCAGTGGATGGAATCAAAAAGCTACCCTTTGTGAAACAGTAATTTCAACAAATGACGAATTGTCATAATGTCACACTTGATACTTAGCTTTTAAAGCCCATTTGTCACTCGATATACTGCATTTTGTCAGATAATCCCATTGGCACATGTATTGACTACTTATGTTATGTATGGCTATCAGAGTCATAAATAATTGATTTACCAAAACAATAAACATAATACATAAACATGGGTAAAATAATCGGAATAGACTTAGGAACTACCAACTCTTGCGTAGCTGTGATGGAAGGTAACGAGCCTGTTGTGATCCCTAACGAAGAGGGTAGAAGAACTACACCATCAGTAGTAGCTTTTTTAGACAATGGCGAACGTAAAGTGGGTGATCCTGCTAAGCGTCAAGCGATCACGAATCCAACTCGTACAATTTCTAGTATCAAGAGATTTATGGGGAATAGGTATTCTGAAGTCAGCAATGAAGTAGGAAGAGTACCTTACAAGGCGATCAAAGGTGACAATGATACGGTAAGAGTAGAGATTGATGGTAGAAAATATACTCCTCAAGAAATCTCTGCAATGGTGCTTCAGAAGATGAAGAAAACGGCAGAAGACTTCTTAGGAACTGAAGTTACAGAAGCAGTAGTCACTGTTCCTGCTTACTTTAATGATAGTCAACGTCAAGCCACTAAAGAGGCTGGCGAAATCGCAGGACTAAAGATCAGTCGTATCGTAAACGAGCCGACAGCAGCCGCATTAGCATACGGACTAGATAAAAAAGGAACCGATCAAACGATAGCAGTATTCGATTTAGGTGGAGGTACATTCGATATATCTATATTAGAATTGGGTGATGGTGTATTCGAAGTAAAATCTACAAATGGTGATACGCACTTGGGTGGAGATGATTTCGATCAAGTATTGATAGACTTCCTAGCAGAAACATTCTTATCTCAAGAAAATATGGATCTACGTAAAGATCCTATGGCGCTACAGAGACTAAAAGATGCTGCTGAAAAAGCCAAAATAGAATTGTCGTCATCAACAGAAACTGAGGTGAATTTACCTTATGTGACTGCTGTAGATGGTGTGCCTAAGCACCTAGTGGTAAAAATATCAAGAGCAAAATTTGAGCAATTAGCAGCAGATTTAGTAGAAAGATCGCTTAAGCCTTGTGCAGAAGCACTAAAAGATGCAGGATTAGAGAAGTCTGAAATTGACGAAGTAATTCTCGTAGGAGGATC
>CALBEE010000261.1 GCA_937927575.1 uncultured Saprospiraceae bacterium
CAAGACGTAATCTCCGATTGATATTTCTTTGGTGACATGCATCTCTCTTATACGCTCATCTATACCCTTATAATGCCCACAAATCATCATTAGATTAGTCCCTAGTGAAAGTTGATTGGCCAAGCCTTGATTGTATTGCACACCATCTGGAGTTAAATAGATGATATCAGAATATGCCCTTTCTGCTTTGAGATCTGTGATAATACCATCGAGAGGTCCACACATCATTACCATACCTGCACCGCCTCCATATTGGTAATCATCAATCACTTTATGCTTGCCGACACCATAATCACGAAGGTTATGTACATAAATTTCTAATAAGCCTTTATCCTTTGCTCTTGCGATGATACTGTGATCAAAAGGGCCTGCGAGTAACTCAGGCTTAACAGAAATAATGTCTATGCGCATAGATTACTTAATAGCAAACAATTCTACTTCAAAGATCAAAGTAGAATACGGAGGAATATTAGCACCAGCACCTCTCTTACCATAAGCTAGATTTTGAGGTATAGTCAGTTTTAGCTTATCACCGATTTTCATAAGCTGCAACGCCTCTTGCCATCCTTTGATTACACCCATTACTGGGAATGATATTGTCTTTCCACGATCTACTGAACTATCGAATACAGTACCATCAATCAACATACCATGATAGTGTACCTCTACCTTATCATTAGCTGAAGGTGTTGCACCAGTACCTCTTTGCATATATTCATACTGTAGGCCACTTTCCGTAGTAATCACGCCTGGTTTAGCACCATTTTTAACCAAATATGCTTCTCCATCAGCCCTGGCTGCTTTCGTTTTTTCTTCTTTCAGATCAGACATATAGTTGGTATAGTAGATCTTTGCCGCTTGTCGAGTAATCATATAATCACCGTCATCCTGCATTACGTCTTCTAATGCCTTAGCTACGATTTCTGGATTTATAGTCTTGATTCCATCATTTTGAATGTTTTTACCGATCATTAGGCCTAAGCTATATGAGACGCTATCCACCTTATTTGATAAGTCTTGCGCTATAGCCAAAGAGCTAAAGAACATAAGTAAACAAACGATTAAGGCTTGTAATTGCGATTTAGAATCCATCTTGAATTTGTGTTATATGATAAAATTGTTGCGAATGTAATATTATAAACGCGTGCGATCAAGAAATGAGTTCAGTGTTATGGTATTATTAACCCTTGTGTTACATGCTGTCTAGGTTAGAATGGCTCATTGACAAAGCTACAACCAGTAACTATCACCATATTACTAAAAAGCGCAACTAGATATAAATCCAATTGCGCTTAAGTCTTTAGAAAGCTACTGAAACTCTTTTTATCGCTTTACTTCTTCCTATTAACGGCAGCTTTCTTCGCCTTAGGCTTTTCCTTTTTTTCTGACAAATCCACTTTCTTACCACTCTTAAGCGCCGCATAATACTCATAGAAATATGGTATAGTCGAAATACCTTTGAAATAATTTTCGATACCAAAATGCTCATTAGGAGAATGGATATCATCTGTATCCAAACCAAAACCCATCAAGATAGTCTTCACCTTCAAGATTTTCTCAAACAAAGAAACGATAGGAATACTACCACCACTTCTTTGCGGAATAGGTTCTATTCCATATGTTTTCTCCATAGCCAATGCTGCAGCTTTGTATTCCAAAGTGTTCGTAGGAGTAACTGCAGCTTGACCGCCATGGTGAGGTGATACTTTTACTGTGACCCCTTTAGGCGCTATAGCTTTAAAATGCTTTGCAAATAACTTGGTAATCTTGTCCGGATCTTGATTAGGCACTAAGCGCATACTTATTTTAGCAAACGCCTTTGCTGGTAATACCGTCTTGGCTCCTTCACCAATATAACCACCCCACATTCCATTAACATCGAGAGTTGGTCTAATCGAAGTTTGCTCTAAGACTGTATAGCCTTTTTCGCCCATTGTATCCTTAATCTTGAGTTCACGTTTATAAGCCTTAATATCAAAAGGAGCATTATTCATAGCTTTCCTTTCTTCTTTGGATACTTCTAAAACGTCATCATAAAAATTGGGGATTTTAATCTTTCCATTTTTCCCTTTCAATGAAGAAATCATATCTGATAATACATTAATCGGATTCGCTACGGCACCGCCATATACACCAGAATGCAAATCTCTATTAGCACCAGAAACTTCTACTTCCACATAACTTAAGCCTCTTAGTCCTGTTGTGATACTTGGTACTTTGTTAGATATAATCGATGTATCAGAAACCAGTACAACATCACAATCCAATGCCTTTTTATTTTTCTTGATGAAGGCTTCCAGATTGACAGATCCTACTTCTTCTTCTCCCTCGATCATAAACTTGATATTGCAAGGAACGCTTCTAGTTTTAGTCATAGCCTCTAATGCTTTGACGTGCATATACATCTGCCCTTTATCATCACAAGCACCTCTTGCAAATATAGCTCCTTGACTATGTCCTCTTACTTTTTTAATTACAGGTTCAAAGGGTGGACTATCCCATAATTCTATAGGATCCGCAGGTTGCACATCATAATGTCCATACACTAATACAGTAGGTAATTTCTTATCTACCATTCGCTCGCCGGTGACGATAGGATGCCCTTTAGTTTTATTTATTTTCACCTTTTTGCATCCAGCTGCTTTGAGTGACTTAGCCACCGAAGCGGCAGTCTTTTTTACATCTCCAGCAAAGGCAGGATCTGCACTCACAGAAGGAATTCTTAATAAATCTAATAACTCATCGAGAAATCTCTGTTTGTTATCATCAATATAATTTTGAACTTTTCCCATTACTTTTTTTTCTTCTTAAAATATTTTTCTTCAATAATTTATTATCTAACCTTTCAATGAAGGGTTAAATGTTTCTCCAGTATTATAAAGCATAAAACTTAAAATGTCTGAAGCCTCTTCTATTTGTTTACTTGTGGGTTTTCCAGCACCATGACCAGCACTAGTTTCGACTCTGATCAAAACAGGATTATCACCTATGTGCTTATCCTGAACTTCTGATATAAACTTAAAAGAATGTGCCGGCACTACTCTATCATCATGATCCGCAGTGGTTACCATCGTTGCAGGATATGCTGCTTCTTTGACATTATGCAATGGAGAATATTCCTTAAGATATTTGAATGCTTCAGGATCATCTGATCTACCATAATCAGTAGCCCAGGCCCATCCAATAGTAAACTTATGGTATCTCAACATATCTAATACACCTACGGCAGGAAAAGCAACTGCAAACAAATCAGGTCTCTGAGTCATACAAGCTCCTACAAGAAGTCCACCATTTGACCCTCCCTGTATCGCTAGCTTATCAGAATTGGTATATTGGTTAGCAATTAAATGTTCTGCAGCACCAATAAAGTCATCAAATACATTTTGCTTTCTATCCAAAGTTCCAGCTTTATGCCAGTCACTTCCAAACTCTCCTCCACCTCTTATATTCGCTACCACATAAATACCTCCATTCTCCAACAGTGGTAATCTACTGATGCTAAAAGAAGGCAATAAAGGAATATTAAATCCACCATAACCATATAATAAAGTAGGACGAGCGCCATCTAATTTCATTCCTTTTTTCATCGTAATGAACATAGGCACTTTAGTACCATCTTTAGAAGTAAACCATTCTTGCTTCGTCTCATATGCATCACTATCAAAATCTACTTTAGGTTGACGAAATATTTCTGATTCCATACTTTCTGTATTAAGCGAATAGATCGTCGTTGGACGTGTAAATGAAGTAAAAGAATAAAAACCTTGTTTGTCGGATTTTTTTCCTCCTACACCTCCACAACTGCCAATGCCAGGTAAAGTAAGATCAGATAAAAACTTTCCATTAGGTTCGTAAACTTTGATTAATGAACTCGCATTATGCATATAGTTACAAAACATTTTCCCACCTACAATAGATGCACTTCTCAATGCGTCTTCACTTTCAGGGACTATAGTTTTCCAATTATCTTTAGAAGGTTTTGAAGCATCAATAGAAATAATTTTTTGCTTTGAAGCACCTTCATTCGTAATCACTAAAAGATTGGCTCCGTCATTGTCAATTAATGAATAATCATTATCAAAAGTTGTAACTACCGGAATCACTTTTGTCATAGATTTTTCTAAATCTACGAGATGCATTCCGTTTCCACTTGTCGATTCACTTGTAGATATAATTAGATATCTTTCATCATCTGTAGTCCCTGCATATGCATTACGCTGCGGTGCATCAGGACTTTCAAAAATTAATTGATCTTCAGACTGAGGAGTATTGAGTTTATGATAATAAACTTTATGATATTCATTCTTTGCCGAAAGCTCGTCACCATCTTTAGGTGTAGGATATTTACTGTAGAAAAATCCATCTTTGTACCAAGATAGTCCTGAGAATTTAATCCATTCAACTTTATCATCTAAAAGATCACCTGTAGACATATCTTTGATGTAAGCTGTTCTCCAATCTGATCCTCCTTCAGAAACAGCATATGCTAAGTACTTACCTGATTTATCAAAAGACAATGCCCCAAGAGAAGCGGTACCATCATCAGAAAATTTATTAGGATCTAAGGCAACGGTACCTTCTGATTTGATATCATCCGAAGCATATAATACACTTTGATTCTGAAGACCGTCATTTTTAAAATAATAATATTTCCCACCTTCTTTGAAAGGTGAAGAATACTTTTCATAGTTCCACAACTTTTCTAATCTTTTGGTAATATCTTTTCTAAAAGGAATTTCTGCTAAATATCCATCTGTCACTTCATTCTGATCTGTCACCCAAGCTTTGGTTTCATCCGAATTATCATCTTCGAGCCAACGGTAAGGGTCGGCAATTTCAGTACCATGATAGTTGTCGATTGTATCTAATTGTTTGGTAGTAGATGGATAATTCACAGATATAATTGGATTGGTAGTAACACTCTTTTCTGTGTTACAAGAAAAAAATAAAATGCACATCACACTAAATAGGAATAAATCTTTCTTGTTCATTATTTATGAGTTGAATTTCAAAAAATAAAGAGCTAGAGACTCAATGGTAGTCTATAATTCTCAGTGTCTTACAGCGATCTAAATAATCTTAGGTAAATGTACATAAAAGTAGTGAATCTGATTTTCTCAAGCGGATGCTTAGTAGTTAATATAAATGGCCATATACAGGAAAAGATTCATGCCTAAGCTCTGAAGTAAGCCTATCTATCAATTACACAATTTTGATTAGATTTGAAGAGAACTATAAACCAACCATTCGATATGAAAAATATCATACTAATTCTTAGTCTATTAGGAATTTCTCTAAGTCTTAATGCGCAGGAGCTTCCCTCTCCTACTTCAGCCGCCAACAGAGATATCAATGCCAAGCAAAGAACCGCACTCACTAAGAGCTCTAATGCAGCTCATTTGGATGTTGAAAATATAGGTCCAACAATATTTAGCGGACGTGTAACGGACATAGATGCGAATCCTAACGATCCTTCAATCTTCTATGTAGCCTATGCTTCTGGAGGGCTTTGGAAAACGGAAAATAATGGCACTTCATTTACTCCTCTTTTTGACGATCAAGCAAGTATGACCATTGGTGATATTGCAGTAGACTGGGAAAGTGGTACTGTATGGGTCGGAACAGGTGAAGTCAATAGTAGTAGATCATCATATGCTGGAACAGGCATTTATAAAAGTATGGACTGGGGCGAAACATGGACCTGGAAAGGATTGCCTGAAAGCCACCACATCGCTAGAATCATATTACATCCTACAAATAAAAATATAGTACATGTAGCCGTGCTTGGGCATCTTTACTCTACCAATCCAGAGAGAGGCGTATACCTAAGTACTGATGGTGGAGATAGTTGGAATAAAACGCTTTATGTTGATGACAATAGTGGTGCTATCGACTTAGTGATAGATCCAGAGAATCCAGAGATAATGTATGCGGCTACCTGGGACCGGATCAGACATGCATGGGATTTTCAAGAGTCAGGCAAAGGATCTGGTATACATAAATCAATTAATGGAGGCAACTCATGGACAAAAATATCTGGGCAAGAAAGCGGATTTCCTGATGGAGCGGGTACTGGTCGTATTGGATTAAGCATAGCTCAAGTGGATGGTGAGAATAAACTCTTCGCCATATTAGACAACTACAATAGAAGACCTGCAGAAAAGGACGAGAAAAATGAAGGAATTACTAAGGCAGATCTAAGAGAAATATCGCAAAAGGATTTTGCTCAACTCAAAAATAGTGACCTGGAAGATTATCTTCGGAATAATAGATTTCCTGACAAACATACCGCCAAAAGCATAAAGAAGCAGGTAAAAGAAGGCAGTTTAGAACCTGTAGCACTAGTAGAATATCTCGAAACAGCCAACTCACTCCTATTTGACACTCCAGTGATCGGAGCTGAAGTCTACGCCAGCACGGATGGTGGACAAAAATGGAGTAAAACACATGATGGCTATTTAGATGGTGTATTCAATTCCTATGGATATTACTTCGGAATGATAGAAGTCGCTCCTGATAATCCGAATCAGCTTTATATTATGGGAGTTCCCATTCTGAGATCTGATGATGGAGGTAAAAACTGGCTCAATGCAGGTGGTGATAATGTACATGCTGATCATCATGCCCTTTGGATGAATCCGGACAGATCTGGACATATAATCAATGGAAATGACGGTGGGATCAATATAAGCTATGACTATGGTGAAAACTGGATTAAGTGTAACAGTCCATCGGTAGGTCAATTTTATGCCATCAATGCTGATATGGCCAAACCTTATAATGTATATGGAGGTCTACAAGATAATGGCGTATGGGTAGGAAGCCATAGATACGATGAAGGAACACGATGGCATTCTACTGGTCAATATCCATACGAATCGATTATGGGTGGCGATGGTATGCAAATAGAAATTGACAATAGAGATAATAATACTGTATATACAGGATTTCAATTTGGCAATTACTTTCGTATTAATAGAGCTTCAGGAGACAGGAATTATATCACGCCGAAGCATGAATTAGGCAACAGACCCTATAGATGGAATTGGCAATCACCTATATATCTTTCTAGGCATAATCAAGATATATTGTACATGGGATCTAATAAATTACATAGATCCATGGATCGAGGAGATAGCTTTGTCGAAATCTCTGATGATCTGACAAATGGCGGTAAAAAAGGAGATGTAGCTTATGGTACACTCACTACAATCCATGAATCAAATCTTGAGTTTGGCCTAATATATACAGGTAGCGATGACGGCCAAGTCAATGTTACCAAGAATGGTGGTTATACTTGGGAAAATCTTAATCAAGGAATACCTAATGACTTATGGGTAAGTCGTATACAAGCCTCTGCTCATGATAAAGGCACTGTATACCTATCACTTAATGGATATCGCTTTGATGATTTCACTTCCTATGTATATAAGTCTACTGACTATGGAGCCACATGGATTGACATCAGTAATGGACTCCCAGCGGAACCTGTCAATGTAATTAAAGAAGATCCTGTAGTAGAAGGATTACTATATCTAGGCACTGATCACTCCGTCTATATTAGTTATGACGATGGTGATACCTGGTCAAGAATATTAAACGATATACCGCAAACACCTGTACACGATTTAGTCATTCATCCTGTTGCACATGATTTATTAGTAGGTACACATGGCCGATCTATATATCGAACAAATGTCAAAAATCTTAGAGCTCTAAAATCACATGATGGATCATTAAAGCTATTCGCAATGGACAAAGTTAAATATAGTTCGAGGCAAGGGAGCCAACCTAGATCTTATAGAGATGCTTACGAAAGAAAGGTAAAGTATGATATCTATAGCCCTAAAGCTACTTCTGCATTATTTAGTGTATCGACTAGTACAGGCAAAAAATTATTATCCAGGTCTTTAGATATCAAAAAAGGAATTGCAACGTATGAGTATGATATGTCTATCGACCCTACGAAGAATAAAGATTTAGACAAATATGTCAACGATGGAAAAGAAAAAGACAAAAAGGTAAAAGTAAAAAAAGCGGACAATGGAAAAATCTATTTACAAAAAGGCGAATATATAATACGCATTGAAAGTGGAGGTGATAGTAGTGAAGAGAAATTGGTGATTAAGTAGCTAAATGACAAAGTTTAATCTGTCTAAAACGTTTGTAACATTTTTATAAAGAAAAAGTAGTGTAATTTCAAAATGATGATAGCCACTACACAAAATCATCTTATAAAAAGCAATGCTAAATTCCGTTAAGTCATTAGTGCTTGATCTAGTCTAAAGATTCTAACAAAAATGATACTTAATTATGATTTTACAAGCTGGAATGATGATGGGTATCGTTGTATTATTTGCTATACTAATAATTGTTGCAGGTTCTTTTCCATTGGCCTTCACATTACGTTCAAAAGTATTCAGAACAAAGCAAATCCATCAAAAAACTACAACTAAAACCAAAGTAATACATCTGCTTCAGTTTGTCTGTTTGTACACTTTAGTGCTTGCCATATCATTAGTACTGTTATACATTACTTTTTGTGGAATCGAAATCATGTAGAATACCAAATAATTTAATCTTTCTTTCTACTGAAATCACTAAATGCATTAAAATCCAACACATACATTAATAATGAAATCAATTTCTACTCAATAGCAATAGACTATTAAATATTTTATATCCTAAACTTAGTATTAGTTTTATTGTTAAAGGTCATATGGAATCACTACTTTATGCTTCAGTTATTTTTGTGGCATTATCGTTTCTCTTAGCTATAATAATAAAACCTTCTAATAAAGACATTCCCATTGATAAGAAGAATGTAATGCGATTTATTCTTGGATGGATATTGGTTGGTTTTATTTTCCAATTAGATTATTCCGAAAGTTCTGGATGTTTAGTAGGTTTTGACACAAATGCAATTAAAAAATCATTTTCCTTTGGAGCTATTTCTTTTTTGCTAATTCTAATTGCCTATTTTAATAGAGACAATCAATTAGGAAAAATGCTAATCATCATCGAATCGTTAATATGGCTATCAAAATTGATGCTTCTAAAAGGTGGTTATGCCATTGGTTTTGGCGGCGTACCAGGAATTGCATTCGTATTCTACGATCTAGTGGCTATAATAAGCAGACTATTAAATATTCGCATTAATTTTTCGAATAGGAATAACGATTATTTAATTATAGTGATTGCAACTTTCATTACACTATATCTAAAGATTGAATTTTTCGCATGGCCCATAATCTAATAGTGATTAATTCTAGAACTAATAATTCAATCTTTTCACACTGATCGCTTAAGCACCTGCTTTAACAGGGAGAATAAAATATTGCCTACCAAAACCAATTGAACCAAAATAAAAGATGCGGTAGCCATAAAACCAATACGCTGTATAGTATAAATATCTTCGAAATCTGCCTTGTTAAAAATTTGTCGATTAGTTACCATTAACACAGTCAACATTACGATTAGACTCACTATACTTATGGTAACATGAATGCGGGTCATATATTTAAATAAAACTATTTTTCTACACAACCAATATATCAATGAGAGTGATCCTAAAAGCATAAAAGCCATTACATACACATGAAATACTCTAACAACCAAGTAAGTATCATGAAGCTGTATATCGACAGTATTGAAATCACTTAACATACTGGAATAAAACATTCCAAATACTAATAAAATCAACCCAAAAAGAAACAATACTTGATGTGGACTTCTAATTATATTCATGTTTATGCAATCTAAATTAAATATTCTTAGGAATAAATATACAAATAATTAAACTGAATTTCTACACAAATAAATTCATGAC
>CALBEE010000262.1 GCA_937927575.1 uncultured Saprospiraceae bacterium
GGATCTATAGACGCAGCCCATGAGATATCCGCTGTATTAGCCGTTATATTTTCTGCACTGATTACACCAGGTGAAGCACATAATGATGACTCACCAATGGTATTGTTTTTCCAAACTCCTCGGCCATACGTAGCTAAGAAGATTTCGTTTGTAGTTTCTTTAATTTCAATTTCTTTGACTTCTACATTAGGCAGATCCACATTAAATAGTGTCCATTCTGGAGTAGAATTATTTTTATAATATACTCCTATATCCATACCTACATATAACGTCTCTTCTCCATCATCATGAATAGCAATACAGTTGGCGTAAAGATTAGGTAAGGTGCCAGAAATATTAGTCCAGCTCGTACCTGCGTTAGTGGATTTGTAAACTTTATTTCCAGCAGAAAAGGAAGATCGTACTGCATATATAGTTTCTGGATTACTCGGTGATACTTTGACCATCGCAGTATTATTACCAGGAGTACTTATGGTTTCCCAATTGGCTCCACCATCAGAAGTTCTGTACATGGTACTACCTCGGCCAGCGTAGATATAATTCGCATCAGTAGGAGAAATAGCTAAATAATTGAGATTACTAGGAGATATATTGTCACCTATATTGGTCCAGGTGGTTCCTTGATTAGTAGAATGCCAAACACTTCTATATCCTGCAATGATTGTACTTGGATTACTAGGATCAAGAATATAGGGAGTCACCCAAGCACCAGTGGGACTTCCAGGGATATTTGATCTTATATCCGTCCATGAAGCTCCTCCATTGGTACTTCTTCTTAGATTACCATTTTGAATGCAGCCATACATGACATCACTATTGGTCGGATTGATGGCACAGTCCATACCATCGCCGCCAATTTCGTCTGTCCAATTGGTATCATTATTTCTGAGTTTGGTACCATTGTCTTGAAGTCCAGCGATGACTCTTTCATCGGTCTCCGCAATACCTACTCGGTACATTTGACTAATGATCATATCACTAGTTTCGTCTATCCAGGTATCACCACCATCATTGGATTTATAGATGCCACCATCGTTGCCTTCCCAAAGTGTAGTGCCATTATATTCTAATAAGTGCTTATCAGCATGTACTGCTACAGCACCACTTCCAGACCAATGACTTTTTAGGGTCCAATTGACACCTCCATCGGTAGATTTCCAATGATTGACCCCTCCGACATGTATAATTTCTGCATCATTAGGATCGGCTGCTATTACAAGATCATACCATCCTTGACCATTGGTATCTGTACCTGCGGAACTCCATCCCAGTAGATTAATATCATCATTAGTCACTTGTTCGGTAAACGTATCTCCACCATCTGTTGATCTCCATACGCCTCTCAGTCCACTTCCAGAACTATTAGAAGCTAAGACATAGAGATAGTCCGAGTTGTCTTCGGTAGTGGCAATAGCTAATCTGTTAGCACTAGAGATAGTATAGATATTAGACCAAGTATCACCACCATTAGTAGATCGATATACATCATCTGTAGTGGTAGCGTAATAAGTGTTACTTGCGCCATCAGGATTTAAGTCAATATCTCTAAAAGATCCTGATGCTTCTTGAGTCCAAGTCGTACCTCCATTCAGGGTTCGATAAATTCCATTTGTAGAGGCTAGTAATATAATATCACTATTGTCCGGATCGAAGACCATATTATAGATTCTTCTACTATTCGTAGTACTCCAATCGAGTCCGGTAGTATTCCATGTATCACCAGCATCTGTAGATTTGAGGACACCTATAGAATAGTTGTCAGAGGCATCACAATCACCGGTAGCTATATATATGGTATTGGCATCATCTGGATCTATCAAGATGGCTGAGATACCCATGGCATCAATATCATCTGTTTTGGGCGACCACGAATCTCCTCCATTTGTACTTTTCCATAGACCTCCACCAGCTGATCCTACATAGAGAATATCTGGATTGGTAGGATGCCATCCAATAGACATTACTCTTCCTGTTCCAGCATAACCACTGATATTTGAGTTAGGACCTAATCCAATCCAAGGATCATTTACGTCTCTAGTGAGATCTTCATTATTTCTGAGGTATTGGTTGAAAATCTTGGTTTTGTAACCAGCTGCAGGGAAATTCCCTTGGGCATCTAATCGGTTTTCCCATCTATATTCCCATCTTTTCATGGGTTTATATCCCTTTCCTTTCCCAGGTGTTTTACCTTCCCAGTAACTATCAAAGTCAGACATTACTTTTTTAAAGTCTACTTCTCCAGCTTCATTTTCTTTTATGGTCCAAGATTGTGCGGATAATGATGTTAGTAATGGGATAAATAATAATAGTAAAACTATGCGGAGAATTACTTTCATGTTTTAGCGGAATTAATATGATTAGTAAATTAGGGTTTGGACTCTATCATAGCTATGAGTAGAGTAACAAGTTCTTTGGTAAACACAGGTGGGATAGCTAGGAAATGAATCCTAACGATATGACACGAATATATAGAATATACACCTATATAACTGTCTTAAAAAGATCGAAATTGAATAAAAAGGGGAGTTCTTTTGGAAGAGATGCGCTTATAACGCAAAAATCGAATTTATATTGTGCTATTTAGGAAGTTTTTTCAAAGTGCTAAATTCCTTGTCTAATTTGATAGCATCCTCTATTAATAGTTCTAACACACCTTCATCGATATCTTCTAACTTTCGATACGTAATACCAAAGACTTGCACCCGGTCTTTAGACTCTAATGCTCCTTGAGAGTCTTCCATCCATCTACCATGTAGAAAGCATAATTCTATTCCTCCTTTCTTTTGTGGCGAGATATAACATAACCATTTTTTGATGTCGTAGAAAGGAATTCGATATCGCAATTTGTACGTCATACCATAACGTTCTGTAAATAGGTCATGCAGATAGGACGCGATTTCACGCTCTTCTCCTTCAAGACGATAAATGTAAGATTCAACAGGATTCATGGTACGGTGTTATTAGCATTAGTCCTACTAATTTAGTTCTTCATCGATCTAATACAAGGATCAAGGCAAAATAAATTAACTTAGCTTGTCAAGCAATCAATATGGAATTTAGTAATCAACAAGTAGAGGAATGGGAGTTACCATCAGTACTGGATATTAAGTACAGACAGATAGAAAAGAAGCATCGCACCGTATCTATTATCGCTACTATGATATTCACGTTTATCATTTTAGTAATTCCGTTTTTTATAAATATGGCAAGTAGTGATACTTGGTTTTATGATCAAATTATCTACATTTTAGGCGGTTGGAGTCTTATTACAGGATGTTTCGTTCTTCTTTCCTTTAAAGGCTATGAACATAAAGGATATGCGTTGAGGGAGCGAGATATTATATTCAAAGAAGGATGGATTTGGAGAAGTACAACGGTTGTTCCTTTTAATAGAATACAACACACTGAAATTGATCAAGGACCAATTGAGCGAATGTTTGGATTATCTAAACTTAAAATCTTCACGGCTGGAGGTGCGTCGAGTGATTTAAAAATTCCAGGACTTCTGCCTGACACTGCTAATAAGCTCAAAGATTATATTCAACTCAAAGTTGGTAGAGATGAAGAAGAATAACTTTGACTTTACGATACCACAGCGCCAATCTTATGTGGCGATATTGATGATTATTTGGAAGACCTATCGCATTCTGATTCGTCAAGTATTTCCTTTTTTGATTCTCTTTTTCGTTGGTAAATCAGCTAAGAGCAATTTTGGAAATTACTTTTTATATTTTGTAAGTGCCGTAGCAGTTATAGGTATGTTATATTCTATAGCTGCATTCTTTAGATATTATTTTCATATTGAAGAAGATAAATTAATTGTCGAAAAAGGAATTTTCGGAAGATCTAAGACCATTATTCCTTTTGAAAGGATTCAGACCATAAATTTCGAACAAAATTTGGCGCATCAACTTTTTTCTGTATTGAGATTAAAAGTAGATACTGCAGGTTCCGCTCAAAAAGAATTTGAGTTTGATGCGATTGCTAAAGATCAGGCAAACGCCTTGCGTGAAATTATTTTGGAAAAGAAATCCAAATTGCAACCCTTGTCCAATGATGTAGTGGATGAAAGTGATTCAGAAGTTATCGAGAAGTATGAAAGTATTTTGAAGCTTAGTATTTCAGATTTAATTAAAGTGGGAATTACTGAAAATCATATTCGTTCTGGAGGATTAATTCTTTTTGCCATGTGGTGGGTTTGGGATAATCTGAAGGAAGCAGGATTAGACCCTGAAAAGTATACGGATGACATTGATCCATTGGCAGGAGGCTTACTGATGATAGGGTTTTTTATTGTACTTTTTGTATTAGTGTCTTTTTTATTTTCACTTTTTCGAACCGTATTAAAATATTTCGGTTTAGAGTTTTGGAGATCAAAAAATGGTTTTAAAATCAGCTCTGGATTATTTACCAAAAAAGATACGTCTGCGCTTGATCATAAAATACAAATGATAAGTTGGTCCGATAACTTACTGCGAAAAATAGTGGGCTATTATCAACTTAGTCTGAAACAAGCCTCTAGTATAACTATTAATAGTAAATCTTCAATAAATATTCCCGGTTGTAGACAAGATCAAATTGATTTAGTAACTCATGCTTTGTATGGGTCTAAAGCTTTTGACGGAATAGAAATGAATCCTGTACATATTAGTTTTATGTATAGACGTATGTTCTTTACTTCACTAATTGGTGTTCCGGCGATTATTAGCGGATATTTTACTGGCCATACTCCGGTAATGATAATTGGAGTATTTATTATTATATATTTTATAATCACTTCTTACTTTAGGTATAAGAAATGTAAGTACGGACATAATACAAAGATGATTATGATTAGAGGCGGCTTATTTGGCGATAAAGCAGAAACTTTACCCATTATTAAACTTCAGAATATAGAAGTTAGCCAATCTCCTTATCAAAGAAGAAACGAACTGGCGAATGTAAAAATATATACTGCTGCTGGTAGTGTTACGATTCCATATGTAGAATACGAGAAAGCGATTAAATTGTCAGATTATCTACTTTACAAAACCGAAAGTAGTAAAAAAAGGTGGATGTAATATCCTTTGAAATTAAAAGCCTTAAGCATCTTAAATTCTTCAATAATTGATAATGATAATAATCTAGGATTGCACTTTCTTATAATTATTATAACCTTAGGCTATTTAGATCGAAATTTTGAGATTTAGCTTCTGCTTGTAGACTAGGAATAGAATTAAAATGATCATATAATTCTTCCATTTCTTCCGAAAATTCCAGTCTATAATCTTCGTGTATGGCTTGAATCAATTTTACAAGTTTTATCGCTCGTTTGACTACATAATCATTTAACTTTTCAGCTAGATATTTTGATTCGGATTGAAGACGTGTTTTGTTTTTTGAGAGTAATCCATTTACCATCTGTAAATTAAATTCGATTTCGCCTAACTTATCTTTGGTGATAGCTACATGATAATTGATTTTACCACTAATGTCCCTCATTTCTAGACGTAAGTATACAGAGGAATAATACCTATTGGGATATTGATTTACTCTGGTAGCAATAAATTCGCGCATGTCATCTCGACGAAATTCTAATGTACCCTCTTCTTCTACTAATTTATAAAAGAGTTGGTCTACTAGTTTACTATCCTTAGGGATCAGTCTTAGCAGTAACTTATCTTTCTCTTTGGAAGGAAGTGCTTTGATTTCCTTTTTGAGTTCGTCCGTCAACTTTACTCTTGGCATAAGTTTTTATTCATTTGTATCTGCTAACATATGAAGTTCTGTAAGGAATATCTAATCATAGCTATGTTATTCTACTTCTACCTATGCGGATTATATCAATGTTGATCAAAGCATATTTAAATTTTATAGAATCTATGTCCCGTATGAGATCTTTTGATTCGTCATGGCAGTGAAATCCATTGTATCATAAAAATCACAAATCATGAAAGAATTTATACTAAAGCACGTAGGCAGAAAATATAGCAGTTTAGGATGCTCTTTTCAAAAGAAAACTAAGACTATTAGTAAAAGATTCTATTGGAGGCGTAAGACAAGGGTAGGTCATGCTGTAAGAAATGGAAGTGATTTATATTCTTCTGTTAGGAGGATTAGTGATAGATATCGAGTTATCTCATTTATATCTGCAAATATCTAAGTTGAGCAAGTGGTCTATAATCAAAGATCGAGCGTGTAGAATTACTTACTTGACTCAGAGTTATTATTCGGTTTAAATTAAATTTTTGAATTTTAATAAATTTATGTCCCCCATTACATTTATGGTTTCGTCATGGGAGTGAAATCATTTTTATATCAAACTAAAAAACAAACATTATGAAAGATTTTATGCTAATATTCATGGGCGAGGATTATCAAAGTATGGGTATGGACCCTGAGCAAATGCAGGAGCGATATGGCCGATGGTTCGCTTGGAACCAAAAAATGAGAGCCGATGGAGTTGTAAAAAATGGAGAAGCTCTACATACAGAAGCTAAGCGTGTTAGTGGCAAGGATAGAGTCGTGACCGATGGACCTTTTGTAGAAGGTAAAGATTTGGTAGGAGGATACTACATTGTACAAGCTACTGATATGGATGGAGCACTTAAGATTGCCGAAGGTTATCCTGATTACGATATAGGAGGAACTGTTGAGATTAGAGAAGTAATGGTATTCGATGGACAATAAAAACCGAGATATAGACCATCTATTCCGCAGTCAATACGGAAAGATGGTCTCTATTCTTACACGAATGATTGGCCTTCATAACTTAGGCTTGGCCGAAGACGCTGTCCAGGATACTTTTATAAAGGCAATGAGTAGCTGGAAGATAAAAGGCTTACCTGAATGTCCAGAAGCTTGGCTCATGACTGCTGCTAAGAATAGAGCCATTGACTTAATTAGAAAAACTAAATCTGATGATAATAGGCATCTTCTAGTATCTAATGGTGCTAGTAGTATTACCATTGATGAATTGTTTTTAGAAACAGAAATAGAAGATAGCGTTCTACGTATGATTTTTACGGCTTGTCATCCTGCATTAAGGCCAAAAGATCAAATAGCATTTGCGCTTAAAACGATATCTGGTCTAAGTGCTAGCGAAATTGCTACTTCTTTGCTTTCTACTACCGAATCCATTAAGAAGAGTTTACAAAGAGCCAGAAAGTCCATAGCTGATAATCAAGTAAAGTTCGAAATTCCGAAGGGAGATGATCTTAAAAAAAGACTGGATCGAGTACATGAAGTAATTTATCTCATTTTTAATGAAGGCTATCATTCGATTAATAAGTCAGTACTGATCCGCGATGAGTTATGTAAAGAAGCTATGCGATTAGCTAAGATATTAACCGATCATAAATACAGCCATAATGCCGACTCTATGGCGCTAATGGCTTTAATGTGTTTCCATTCAGCTAGACTTCCTTCGAGACTGGACGCTCACAATCAGATCATTCCTTTAGCTGAACAAGATAGAACTAAATGGCTGAAGGCTTTGATCTATAAAGGCAATCGGTATATGACTGAGGCAGTAGAGACACATGAGTATTCGTCATATCATTATGAAGCGGCAATAGCTTCAGAGCATCTGAGAGCAGATACTCTAGAGAATACCGATTGGAATCAAATATTGATATGGTATGATCAGCTGTATCACTTGCATCCTACGCCTATGATCCAATTAAATAAGGTGATTGTCTTATTGCAATTAGAGCGATTTGATTCAGCCAAAGCTCTATTGGATGATATAAATCCTAAATCCTTAGCTAAACGAGAATATCTCTATCACAGCACCTATGCCGAGTATTATAAGCACCTCGGCGAGGTAAATGCTGCTATCGATAAGCTCTTGACAGCTATGAACTCAGTGACTAACGATCAAGAAAAGAAATATCTCACCACCAAAATATCCAAATTACAGGACTTGTAGATGGATAGAAGATATATCTGATTTTATTAATAATCGTAAAATCATAGAGTATCAGGAACGATCAATCAGTAGATATTCGTTATCTTTCTGCCTCATGGTGGATACCTCTCAAATACTGGAGCAAGTACATAATAATCTGCAGTCTTCTGTGGACAATATCTATGGTCGAGATTCTTTAGCAGAGCACCTCAAAGCGATGACTCTTGAGACACCGACCGTGGCTTCACAGATCCATAGCATAGGAGAACAATTCGATGCAATCGTAGTAGATCCTAAAAATATCAAAGAGGCGGATGCAGACAAATACATTGTACAATTTCATTGGATCGAAGAAGCAAAGAGTTTTTTAATTTTGTGGAGAGATATTCTACTAGAATGTACTAAGGCGCATCATTATCACCAAGATGGTAAAGTCGATTATCTTTCTATTAAGAGAATGCAGGATCAATCTAAGGCTATGCTTACAGATTGTATTTTATCATTGAGGAGGGTATATAATGACCAAAAAACTGCGATTGGTTCTAATATGGATCAGATCTCAGCTCAGGTCTCCGATTGGGAAAAGCAAATAAATCCTTGGGATCATTATAGTCAGCAAATCAAAGCGATCTCAGAGCAATCTCGTAATATTTCTAATCTAAGTAATCAACTAGGTAGAAGTAATAGCGGCTTTAATCGTATTAAGAAGGTGTTACAAAGTTATATCGATAAGCATAAGGCTAATATGACTGAGATTTCTAGTTGCTCAGAAATGGCATTAGATAGTATCAATGATATCGATGAAGTACAGATCAATAAGAAAGTTCAAGAAATAGAGGGCATCCATAAAACGCTTAACCAATTATTTGTAGATAATCATCATCTTGAGCAAATAGAGAAGATTATTGAAGAAATGGCAGATGAGATTGAAGTGCCAATTCATAGCGATAATGGATTATTGAATGTTAAAAAGCTATCGTTGAAAAAATTGACGCAGCAATGGTTGGAGTCAGAAATCTATCTTACACTTTACGAAGTAGAAGAAGTAGAAGATCAATTAAAAAATAAGTTAAAAATGATTTTGGTCAATATTCGAAATCATATGGCGCTTCTTAAAAATGATTCTTCAGAAAATAAAGGTGCATTGCTAACTCACGCCATTGAAAAGTTTAAGGCAGAATATAAAACCATTGCAGCTAAGCATTCTCAATTAATAAGAAAGGCGAATAGAAAATTGGACAATCAATTGAATATTTCTGAGCTTTTTAATGAGCAGAGATTATTCTTACCCTTGTCTGTACAGCCTACCTTAGGAAAACTAGATTTAAGAAGAACAAAGCTTAGATACAAATTTTCAGAATGGATGAAAACAACATTTTCTGCTTATAATGGGCTTCGTAAAAAAGCAGAATCTGAACGCAAATTAAGTGCTTCTGAAAAGCTAGTTCGTTATGTAGACAGTCGACAATTTGCAGAAGATAATAGACAATACATTAATATCTTTTTAGTCAAAGGGTATATAGGTGAATCTTTTGTAATTGGAAGACAAGAAGAGCTAGATCATTTTAGAAATATATATAGCAATTGGTTGCAGGGTTATAGAGGTTCTGTTGTGATTACCGGTCAACGATTTTCAGGTAAAACTCTTTTTGCGGAATATGCTAATATTAAGGTGATTGATGGTAAAGCCATTCAACTATTACCCAATAAAGAATATGAAATTAATGGAAGGGTATATACTGCGACCCATGATTTAAAATTAACATTAGGCAATATCACTAAGCATAGCTATGATATTAAACCTACAGTTATCATTGATGATATTGAACTTTGGTACAATAAAGAAATTTCTCTAGCGAGCAATATTAGAGCTTTGAGTAAAATCATAGATAGGTACTCGAGTAAGATATTTTTTGTAGTGACTATGAGTAATTGGATGCAGGCCAAAATGAATAGTGTATTTGGCTTAGATAGGGTTTTCCAAGCCGATATCAATTTGGATAGAATGTCACTAGAAGAAATTAGAAATGTAATTAGCATTAGACAAGGAGCTACACATAAATATTTACTCAATACAGAAGAAAAAAGAATTACTGCAACAGAGTTTGAAAAGATCACAAAAAGGTTGCATCAAAATGTAGATGGAAATGTTGGTGATGCACTATCAAAATGGGCAGCGGCAACTCAATACCATGATGCCAATTCAGTGATGTTAATAGACAAACCCTTTTATAGTATTCCTGATATAGATCATAAAGACACCTTACTACTTCTGGAGACAGTAATAATGGCAAGAAAAACGAATGAGTATTATCTCAATCAATACTTTGGTGCAGCGTTTAAAGCTAGGTATAGTACGCTCTTACAAAGGTTGGTTAATGTTGGACTTATCACACGTAATGTAGATAATCTGATTCAGATCAATCCTAAAGTTGTGAATGATATCGGCAGGCTATTGGAAAATAAACATTACCTAACATTTAATCATATATGATAGGAGCCACACCATATATGAATATGTCACAATTTTTAATTTATGTGATTATAGCTGGTCTGATTTATCAGGGAGTACGGATGTTACGAGGACTAACATGGAGCACAGTTTTATCTGAGTCAAATGCGCTTACACTTAATCAGGTCTTAGACAATTTTTTATTGATTTATGAGCCCTTAGCATTATTACTTTTGCTTTCGGCACTAATTGCTGTTAAGCCTGCTATAGTCTTACCTATTGTGGTTATCCTTCTCATTATTAGCCATAAACATTGGCGAAATTATATTAGTCGAAGTGTGGTATTGATTAATAATCGAGTGAAGCCACAAGTACATATCATTAGTGGCCCTGTAGAAGGCAAGGTAATTGGCCTAAGAAGACTAGGTGTTGACATCCAAACGCAAAAAGGAATTCACAATATCTCTTACCAATCTTTATTAGATAATGGATATACTATAAGCGAAGGAGAGCGAATTAGTAGACTATATATTTTAGATATGATTGCACCTGAAAATGCACGGTCTAATCCATCTCCATTTTTGATGGACAAATTAGCGAATACACCATATATAGATTGGCAAACAGCACCACAAATAGAGGTGCAAGGAATAGATAATGACAAGCTATCGCTAAAGGTAGTACTTAGAGATAGATCACATTTAGATGAGGTTGTATCTTTGCTACACGAATGGCGATACACTGATATCACAGTTCATAATTAATAACAAGGAACATGGAAGTTTTTTCTACATATAATGCGATAATAGAGGCTTCCTCTATTTTGATACTTTCTTTCTTTTTTGGCGAGATAGCTAAAAAGACCAATATACCATCTGTATTAATGCTTATTGTTTTGGGTATTTTGATTCAGGTTGTGGTAACACATACCGGTATTTTGGGTGAAAGCTTAGATCTAGAAGTAGCACTTTTACCCATATTAAAATTATTGGGGACAGTGGGAGTTATTATGATCGTACTTGAGGCTGCATTAGAACTTAAATTAGAGAAAGATAAATATTGGTCTATAGCAAAAGCTTTAGCAATTGCGTTAATCTGTTTATTAGTCTCCACGTATATAGCTGCATTAATTTTGCATCAGTTTGTACCAGACATGAGTATGAAAATGGCGATGTTATATGCTACTCCCCTTTCAATTTTATCCAGTGCAATCATTATACCTAGTGTATCAAGTTTGGAGCCATCCAAAAAAGAGTTTCATATATACGAAAGTACTTTTTCTGATATTCTAGGCATTATGTTATTCTATTATCTATTAGGTGATATGGAATCAGATCATGGAGGAGGATTTTTGCAATTTAGTTTTACTACTCTTCTAACATTGGTACTAGCTTTCGTTGCGAGTTATCTAATTATTTTTGTTTTTCAGCATATAAAAAGTCATGCAAAGCTTTTCTTGCTTATTGCTGTTCTATTGCTATTATATGCAGTAGCCAAAAAGTTACACCTTTCTTCTTTAATAATAATATTGGTATTTGGATTAGTAATCGCTAACATGGGATTATTTTTCAGAGGAAGGCTTGGAAAATACCTTATACAGGATAAAGCAGATCATATCTATGAAGGATTACATGTAATTACATTGGAATCAGCTTTTGTAGTGAGGACTTTTTTCTTCGTAATTTTTGGAGTTACAATCTCATTATCGTCAATGCTTAGTATTAATGTTGCACTAATCAGCTTGGCTATTATTGCTTCAATATATCTAATTCGATGGATCATTTTGGCTATCTTTTTTGGAAAGGATATTATGCCGCAAATATTTATAGGACCTAGAGGGTTGATTACGATATTATTATTTTATTCAATTCCTGAAGAGATGTTAGTGCCAGGATTTGATAAGGGAATTTTATTATTTGTAATAATAGTGACTAGCCTAATTATGACATGGGCGCTGATCAGAGATAAAAAAGTAAGAAGTAAAGAATTGCGTAAAGCTACTTCTAATCCTATAGAAACCGCTAAGTGGAAAGCACCATCGATAACACCTGCAGTCAAAGAAAAGAATCATGTTGAAGAAGAGTAGAATTATGAAGCAAATTGTATTGATGTTGATTCCCTTTTTTGGGATTTCTCAATACGATCACATACCTGTTTTTACAGACTTGGATGGTGACGAATTATTTACTGCTGTGGTAGATAACTATAAGCCAGGAATTATATTGACCTATAGCCAAGCGAGAGATACAATGTTCTCTAAAATTGATGCGGTAAATGATTCTTTGGAATGTGCTTATACAGGTATGAAGCTTTTTCTGCCTCCTGGAGAGGATCCTACACAGGCTGTATTTCTTGATGGTATAGCGAATGGAATTAATACCGAGCATAGTTACCCTCAAAGCAAAGGAGCGGCAAATGGAAATGCTCGTAGTGACATGCATCATTTATATCCAACAAGAGCCAAAACTAATAATGATAGAGGATCTATGATTTATAAAGAATCTAATGATGCTCAGACAAATATCTGGTATCTTAAAATGAGTGAGCAAGGCAGTATTCCTGGATCAAATATTGATGCTTACAGTGAGTTAGGAAGTGATGGTTTTGAGCCTAGAGAATCCATGAAAGGAGATGTTGCTAGATCTCTGATGTATTTTTACACGATGTATCGCGATCAAGCCAATGCAGCAGATCCAGAGTTTTTCAGCTTACAGCAAGAAACTCTATGCGATTGGCATTATCTTGATCCAGTAGACCAAAAAGAATGGGAGCGAAGTCAAAAAATCGCATTGTGGCAAGAAGGAAAAGCAAACCCATTTGTGTTAGATTGTAGTTTAGCAGCTAGAATATACTGCAATGAAGTATCGCCAGAATGTATGGCAGTGGATACGGA